>CALGXU010000395.1 GCA_937935205.1 uncultured Rothia sp. | reverse complement strand
ACCCATCGCTTTGATGGGTACCGCCCCTTTCAACATGTATTGGCAGTTTCAGAGAGTCAATCGGGGTCTTGAATATCTGGCAGATCCCGCTCTACCTCTTTCGCTACTACCGACCGGCAGTATCATGGGCTGCCGTGGAGTGCGGACTATGCCTTGCGGCGACGTACTACCAGCACAGTTGCGCCAACGACCAGGGCAAGAACACCAATTCCAGCTGCAACAACGACACCAGAAGCACCGGTGTTAGCCAGTGAAGACTTCGAGGAGTTCGAAGAGGTGGAGCCGTTGCTAGAAGAGGTGACGTTCTGCGACGAAGAGCCGGAGGTCTTCGGGGCGGTACTGTCCTTCTTCTGAGCCTCGGACTTCAAAGAATCCGCGGGAGCCTTGGCCTGATTCTTAGCAGGCTGGTCCTTTGCCTGTTCCTTGGAATCTGCAGGTGCAGACGGAGCAGCAGAGGGGTTAGTTACAGGTGCGTTAGCCGACTCGGATGCCTTCGGTTCAGAGGCCTTCGGCGCAGGTGCCTGGTTCTCAATGCTGAAGGTGTATTCTGCAGCCACGCCACCACGCACGTTATCGTTCTCCGCCAGAGAACCGGAGAGCAGGTAGATAGCAACGCTATCGCCGGTCTTCAGTTCTTCAGTCAGGTTAGAGTTTGCCACGGTGGGGCGGTCGATAGTTGCGGTGAAGTTACCGTTTTCGTCCGCCTTGATGTAAGCCCAGACGCCTGCGCTATTGCCTTCAACGCCTTCGAGCTTAGGCTCTTCCTTTGCAGAAATAGCGCCCTTGTTCAGCTTGACGGCGATGATGGAGCCCTTGCCATCCCGAGTCTTGAAGCCTTCACCACGGAAGGTCAGCTTCTGGCCGTCCCAGGTCTTGGGGAAGTAAACCTTAGCGCCGTCCTTGTACTCGTGTACAACTTCATTGGACTCTGCACTTTCGGAGGGTGCAGGGGTGCTGGGTTCGGGCTTAGCGGACTCGCTCGGTGCCGGAGTAGTCGGCTCAGGCTTAGCAGACTCACTCGGAGCCGGAGTAGTCGGCTCAGGCTTAGCAGACTCACTCGGAGCCGGGGTGGGCTCGTTGCTATCAGGCAGGCTCAGCTTAGTACCGGCGGGGTAAGTGGTAGTCACGCCAGAAGGAGTAGCAGCAACCTGGGTAGTTTCTGCCGGTGCGCAGGTCTCAGCGGTCTCTGCCTTCTTCTCTGCAACAGTTGCGGAGAGTGCTTCACCGCCACGTGCGGCATCGCCTTCAACCATGGAGCCGGAGAGCAGGAAGACCGATACCTTATCGCCGCTCTTCAGGTTTTCCTTCAGGTTGGAGTTCTCAGTGGTCGGGTACGGCAGCTCAGCGGTGAAGTTACCCTTCTCATCTGCCTGGATGTAAGCCCAGACGCCTGCACTGTTGCCATCAGCACCGTTGAACTTCGGCTCTTCCTTCGCGGAGATGCGGCCCTTGTTCAGCTTGACTGCGAGTACGGAGCCCTTTGAACCGTCCTGGGTCTTAAAGCCTTCACCACGCAGCTTCAGGGTTTCGCCGGTGGTCCAGTCCTTCGTAGCGTACAGCTTAGCGCCGTCGGCGTAGGTCTTCACCAGTTCTTCAGAAGAAGTCTGTGCGGCAGGCTTTGCGGTGGTTTCAACGGTGGTGTTGATCTTCACCATGACGCCGGGAGTAATCGGGGAATCTGCGTTGTCCTTGCCCTTAGGCTCGGTGCTAGAGGTGCGGTATTCACCGGTGGTCTTATCGATGGTGTAGTCGGTTTCGATAGCGGAAGCGCCTTCGATGCTACGTGCTACAGCGTATACGCTGCCGTCTGCAGTGACCAGAACATCATTTGCGCCGCTGGTTGCGCCGGTAGACACCTGAGAAACAACGGTGCCGGTTCGTGCATCAACAACACCGACGTTACCGGTGCCGTAGTCGGTCACGTACAGCAGGTCACGGGCTTCGTCGGAGGCGAGGGCGAGGGCCTGGGTACCGAAAGGAATGGTCTTCTTGTAGGCACCGGTTTCCAGGTCGTAGACGGTGATAGTGGAGTTAGCTCCCTTACGGTCGCCCTGGGAGCTGACGTAGATTTCCTTCAGAGACTTGTCAATAGTGACGTCCGAGGGGTTCAGAGCAGCTTCCGCGTTTTCCTTGTGCAGCTGAATGGTCTTCTCGACCTCGTAGCTCTTGGTGTTGATTACCTTCAGGGTGCCGGCGCTCAGGGAGGGCACGTAGAGCTTGCCATCAGCGGAGTCTACGTGCATGTTCATTGCGATGTCAGATTCGCCCTTGGCGTCGGTGAATTCAATCTTCTTGACCAGGGCGTGCAGGGTAGTGTCGAAGACGCTAATGCCACCGGAGCCAGAGACAAAGACCTTACCGCTAGAGGGGTCGATGCGTACCTCACGCGGGTGGTTGACGTCGCCTTCTGCGCTACTCCAAACAATCTTGTTGGTCGCGGGATCGATGACTGATACCTTGTTGACGCGGGTCTGGGTCACCCATACGTATCCGGTTGCTTCGTCGTAGGCAATACCGTAGGGAGATTCGATCTGCTTACCGCTCGGTGCGGTAGCACCACGTCCAATAAAGTCCGTGGTCGGGAACTGGTAGACAGTGGCAAGGCTCGGGGTGGATGCAACGTTCCAGGTACCAACACCACCGGTCAGAATCGGCGGGCGTCCGGAGGAGAAGGAAGTGTAGAGGGAGGAGGTTGCTGCCGAGTATGCCAGCTGGTACTGGCCGGGCAGACCCTGGTACTGGGTAGCGCTTACTGCGATGTGGCGGCATTCCTCAGTGGAGTTCTGGGAGTTCCCACCGGGAACGGATGCGGAGACGTTTGCCGCAAAGGTAGCGGGAACGGTAGCAAAAGAGCCTGCAATAACGGAAAGTGCGCCAGCAATGGCGAGCAGCTTACGTGAGGGCTTGGGTGAAGAAGTCATGCTAATCCTCGATGATGTGTAGTGGTACTTCTCCAAAGGTCGTGCAACCTCCGGAAGGTGCAGAGCCACCCCACCAATTATTAGGCAAGGTTATGCTAAGCAACTATAAAGTTGATAATAAGTGCCCAATCAGGTTATTTTCAAGTGCTGTTTATCGAAAGTCATAGTTTCTAGGCACCTTACTCACGCACTATTTTTCATTTTTTCACCACAATTCCGTCTCCACATGCGCTTTTCTTCCCTATCAGCGTCTACTCATGGGCTACTCCAGCGAATCGAAAGAAAAATATTACTTTCTCGTATGACATATCAAGACATTTATGACAGATGTTGTCATAGCGTCTGTTATGACCCCATGTCCTAGTGCATCTTCCCGGGTTTTCCCGCACAAGGTTAACGCAAAGAGCCCCTCTCCTACGGAAGTAGGAGAGGGGCTCTTTTACTGCTCTAGCAGAGAGTCCTTAGAGGGCTTACTTAGCCTTCTCGAGGATCTCCACGACGCGCCAACGCTTGGAAGCGGACAGCGGACGGGTCTCTGCAATCAGAACGAGGTCACCGATACCAGCAGTGTTCTGCTCGTCGTGTGCCTTGATCTTGGAGCTACGGCGAACGACCTTGCCGTACAGTGCGTGCTTCACGCGGTCCTCGACCTCGACGACAACGGTCTTGTCCATCTTGTCGGAGACAACGTAGCCGCGGCGGGTCTTGCGGTAGCCGCGCTCTTCGTTCTTTACTTCACTCACTTGGACTCACCTTCAGTTGCGGGACGAATACCGAGCTCGCGCTCACGCAGCACGGTGTAGATACGTGCGATGTCGCGCTTGATAGTGCGGCGACGACCTGCGTTAGCCTGACCGGTGACTTCCTGGAAGCGGATGTTGAAGAGTTCCTTCTTCGCTTCGCTCAGCTTTGCAGCCAGCTCTTCGTTGGAGAGCTCTGCGAGCTTATCGATGCTCAGGTCCTTGGATCCTACTGCCATCTCGCTTATTCACCACCTTCGCGGCGACGCACAACACGTGCCTTCATCGGGAGCTTGTGGATTGCCAGGCGCATTGCCTCGCGAGCCACTTCTTCGGACACACCGGAGAGTTCAAACATGACTCGACCCGGCTTGACATTTGCGACCCACCACTCGGGCGAACCCTTACCGGAACCCATACGGGTTTCAGCGGGCTTCTTGGTCAGCGGACGGTCGGGATAAATGTTAATCCAGACCTTACCGCCACGCTTGATGTGACGGGTCATTGCGATACGTGCAGCCTCAATCTGGCGGTTGGTCACGTATGCGGGCGACAGGGCCTGAATGCCCCACTCACCGAAGCTAACCTCGGTGCCGCCCTTTGCGAGACCATTACGCTTGGGGTGGTGCTGCTTGCGGTACTTTACTCGACGGGGAATAAGCATTTATGCCTCACCGTTCTCTGCAGTCTTGGCCTCGACCTTTGCCGAAGCGTTCTCGTTGCGGCGCTCGCGACGAGGACCACGGTTGCCCTGGCGGCGGCGGTCACCATCGCGGCGGTTGCCACGGCGGTTGTTTGCTGCCTGCTGAGCTGCCAGCTCCTTGTCGGTCAGGTCGCCCTTGTAGATCCAGACCTTCACGCCGATACGACCGAAGGTGGTCTTAGCCTCGAAGAAGCCGTAGTCGATGTTCGCACGCAGGGTGTGCAGGGGCACACGGCCTTCGCGGTAGAACTCGGAACGGGACATTTCAGCGCCACCCAGACGGCCGGAGCACTGGATACGGATACCCTTTGCGCCTGCACGCTGTGCGGACTGGATTGCCTTCTTCATTGCACGGCGGAATGCAACACGCGATGCGAGCTGCTCTGCGATGCTCTGTGCAACCAGCTGAGCGGAGAGGTCGGGGTTAGCAACCTCGAGGATGTTCAGCTGAATCTGCTTGTTGGTGAGCTTCTCGAGCTCGCCGCGGATGCGGTCTGCTTCTGCGCCACGGCGGCCAATCACGATACCGGGACGAGCGGTGTGGATGTCCACACGCACGCGGTCACGGGTACGCTCGATCTCGACCTTTGCAACGCCTGCGCGATCCAGGTTCTTTGCCAGCAGCTCGCGAATCTTTACGTCCTCGCGGACGAAGTCAGCGTAACGCTCGCCGGGCTTGTTGGAATCAGCGAACCACTTGGAGACGTGGTCAGTGGTGATGCCCAGTCGGAAACCGTTCGGGTGAATTTTCTGACCCATTTAGCGGTCCTCCTCCTTCTCCGGGGTAGCAACTACCACGGTGATGTGGCTGGTGCGCTTGTTGATTCGGTATGCGCGACCCTGAGCGCGGGGCTGAATGCGCTTCATGGTCGGGCCCTCGTTCACGAATGCTTCGCTGATGAACAGCTCTTCCTCGCGGAAGGGCAGACCCTGCTGGGTTGCCTTCTGACGAGCGTTAGCTACTGCCGAAGCAACGATCTTGTATACCGGTTCCGAAGCTGCCTGGGGGGCGAACTTCAGAATCGCCAGAGCCTCTTCCGCCTGCTTACCACGGATCAGGTTGACGACACGGCGGGCCTTCATAGGCGTAACGCGAACGAAACGCGCTGATGCCTTGGCTTCCATTGCCTATCTCTCTTTCGTCTATTGCCGAAAGGGAAACGTTAGCTTATCGGTGTGAACCGATTAGCGACGCTTGCCCTTACGGTCGTCCTTCACGTGGCTGCGGAAAGTGCGGGTCGGAGCAAACTCACCGAGCTTGTGACCAACCATCGACTCGGTGATGAACACCGGCACGTGCTTGCGACCGTCGTACACTGCGATGGTGTGACCGAGCATGTCGGGGATAATCATCGAGCGACGCGACCAAGTCTTGATTACGTTCTTGGTGCCCTTCTCGTTCTGAGCTGCAACCTTCAGGTAGAGGTGCTGATCAACGAAAGGGCCCTTCTTCAAACTACGAGGCATGTTTCAGGCTCCTTAGCGCTTCTTGCCAGTACGACGGCGACGAACGATGAGCTTGTCGCTTTCCTTGTTGGGACGGCGGGTACGACCCTCGGGCTTACCGTTGGGGTTAACCGGGTGACGACCACCGGAGGTCTTACCTTCACCACCACCGTGCGGGTGGTCAACCGGGTTCATGACCACACCACGGACGGTCGGGCGGATGCCCTTCCAGCGGTTACGGCCTGCCTTACCCCAGTTGATGTTGGACTGCTCAGCGTTGCCAACTTCACCAACGGTTGCGCGACAGCGAACATCCACGTTGCGGATTTCGCCGGAGGGCAGACGGAGCTGACCGTACTTGCCTTCCTTAGCAACCAGCTGTACAGAAGCACCTGCGGAACGAGCCAGCTTTGCGCCGCCACCGGGGCGGAGCTCGACACAGTGAATCACGGTACCAACGGGGATGTTGCGCAGGGGCAGGTTGTTACCGGGCTTGATGTCAGCTGCGGGGCCGGACTCGACGATGTCGCCCTGAGCGAGCTTGTTCGGAGCGATGATGTAGCGCTTGGAACCATCGAAGTAGTGCAGCAGCGCGATGCGAGCGGTACGGTTGGGATCGTACTCGATGTGTGCAACGCGTGCGTTAACGCCGTCCTTGTCGTGACGACGGAAGTCGATCAGACGGTACTGGCGCTTGTGGCCGCCACCCTTGTGACGGGTGGTGATGCGGCCGGTGTTGTTACGGCCGCCGGTCTTGTGAAGCGGACGAAGCAGGGACTTTTCCGGGGTGGAGCGGGTGATCTCGGAGAAATCAGCAACGCTCGAACCGCGGCGACCCGGGGTCGTCGGCTTGTACTTACGAATACCCATTTAGATATTTCTTCCTTCGTTAAAGTGGTCTCCGCGGGGCTTATGCCTGCGGACCGCCGAAGATGTCGATGGTGCCTTCCTTGAGGGTCACAATCGCACGCTTGGTGTTCTTGCGAGCGCCCCAACCGAAACGGGTGCGCTTGCGCTTGCCCTGACGGTTGATGGTGTTGACGGAAGCAACCTTGACGTCAAAGATCTTCTCGATGGCCTGCTTGATTTCCAGCTTGTTGGAATCGGTTGCGACCTCGAAGGTGTACTTACCTTCGTCGAGCTGACCGTAGCTCTTCTCGGAAACGACGGGAGCGATGATCACGTCGTATACAGACTTGGTGGAAACGCTCATTACTTAGCGCCCTCCTTCTTCTGAGCTGCAGCAACGAATGCGTCGAATGCTGCCTTGGTGAAGACCACGTCGTCAGAAACCAGCACATCGTAGGTGTTGAGCTGGTCTGCGTACAGAACGTGGACGTTCTCCAGGTTACGTGCGGACAGAGCCACAACGTCCTCTGCACGAGCAATCACAAGAAGGATGTTCTTGCGCTCGGTGATAGCTGCGAATGCAGCCTTTGCAGCCTTGGTCGAGGGGGTTTCACCGGAGATGAAGTTCTCGACAACGTGGACGCGGTCGTGACGAGCGCGATCAGAGAGAGCACCGCGCAGTGCAGCGGCGATCATCTTCTTGGGGGTGCGCTGTGCGTAGTTACGCGGGGTCGGACCGTGAACAACGCCACCGCCGGTCATGTGCGGTGCACGGATGGAGCCCTGACGTGCGTTACCGGTACCCTTCTGCTTGAAGGGCTTACGGCCTGCACCGGAAACCTCGCCGCGGTTCTTGGTCTTGTGGGTGCCCTGGCGTGCAGCAGCGAGCTGTGCAACGACAACCTGGTGCAGCAGGGGCACGGATGCCTGCGCGTCGAAAATCTCTGCGGGCAGGTCTACCTTAAGGGTCTTAACAGCCATGATGTATTAGGCTCCCTTCACAGCGGTACGAACCAGAACAACGCCGCCCTTGGGACCGGGGATTGCGCCCTTGATCAGCAGGACATTGTTCTCTGCGTCCACACCCTGGATAGTCAGGTTCAAGGTAGTGTGACGTGCTGCGCCCATACGGCCAGCCATGCGCATACCCTTGAACACGCGTGCGGGGTAGGATGCGCCACCGATGGAACCGGGCTTACGGTGGTTCTTGTGCTGACCGTGAGACGCGCCAACACCCTTGAAGCCGTGACGCTTCATAACACCTGCGAAGCCCTTACCCTTGGTCTTACCAACGACGTCGACCTTCTGGCCTGCTTCGAAGAGCTCAACGGTCAGTTCCTGACCGAGGGAATACTCAGAAGCATCTGCGGTACGCAGCTCGACGATGTGGCGGCGGGGGGTAACACCGGCCTTCTCGAAGTGACCAGCCAGGGGCTTGGTAACCTTGCGAGAGTCGATTGCACCGAAACCAATCTGAATAGCTTCGTAGCCGTCAGTTTCCTGGTTACGGATCTGGGTAACAACGTTAGAATCAGCCTTGACGACGGTGACGGGCACGAACTTGCCGTCCTCGTCCCAGACCTGGGTCATGCCGAGCTTGGTGCCCAGCAGGCCCTTCACCTGGCGCTCGAATTTGTTAGTCATTAGATGCGATCCTCTACAGCTTGATCTCGATGTTTACGTCTGCCGGCAGGTCGAGACGCATGAGGGCATCAACAGCCTTGGGGGTCGGATCAACAACGTCGATCAGACGCTTGTGCGTACGCATCTCGAAGTGCTCGCGGCTGTCCTTGTACTTGTGGGGAGAACGGATAACACAGTAAACGTTCTTCTCGGTCGGCAGCGGCACGGGGCCAACTACAGTTGCGCCTGCGCCCTTTACCGTTTCGACGATTTTCCGTGCCGAAGAATCGATGACCTCGTGGTCATAGGACTTCAGACGGATGCGGATTTTCTGTCCCGCCATCTGTCGGACTCTCTTTCTTGATGTATTCCCTGTATCGGAGCTTTTGCCCCTTTGTTATAGCGCTTAAGGAACGCGATATATTCATCACGTGCGCCACTCAGAACGGACTGAATCCGGCTTTGCCGGGTTCCTCACCCCGCCTGAGTACCGACCCCCGAACTCGGGCGTGTCGCCTATTTTCTAGACAAACTTGTCCCGTCATCCTTCGGACCGGGTCATACGTGGGCCTACCTTTAGTGCAGGTAGACACTTTGACAACGTCGTCAATTCTCTCAGAGATAGAGCCCTTATGCAATACGAACACAAGTTAAGTGCTTAAGAACACTTAACTATCTCTGTCAACCTGAGGGTACTCCCGCGATGCAACTCTCAGGGAGCTTTCAATCTACTTTCAGTAAGTTCCATGCGCTTTATTGCTCTTAATAAAGCTTTTAGGCCTAAAGACTCTCGTATCGTAGAAGTATCACTACAGCCTAAGGAGAAACCATGTCTCAGCCGACACAACCTCATCAGGCATCCTCTAGCTCTCACTCTTCATCTCAAAATCCCCAGCATGTTCAGCAACCGCAGCAGGGTCTGGGTGTGTATGTTCCCCCGTCTCTAGCGTATGTTCCCCCGTCCCTAGCGGGTGCGCATACTCAGCCTCCTGCACCGCGACGCCGAGTCAATGAGGATATCTTCCTCAATATTGTTCTGTACATTGGCTCGCTCCTGCTTATCGGTGCCGCGGGTCTTTTTGTCACCTCGGTGACTTCTTCTCAGGATGAAACGGCTATCTTCCGCGTCCTTGCAATGGCGCTTGGAGCAGTTATCTTCTACGGAGCTGGTCTGCTCACCTACCGTTTCGTGGAGCGCCTGCGGATTGCCTCTTACTCTTTTGCAGCAACCGGTCTTGCTTTTATTCCGCTAACCGGTGTTGCTATCTATGTCCTCAAGATTTGGACTGAAGGACGCTACATCTGGCTCCTCACTTCTCTGATTGGCACTGCCGCCATTGTTGGAGCCTGCGCCCTCATGCGTAACCGCGTGATGGCGTATCTGCTGATTTCGTTTATCGTTTCAGACTCGTTGGCAGCGACGAAGGTCGCGGCTCTACCTTTCGTTTGGTATTTCGTCTCGCTGACTGCAGTTGCCACTGTTCTGGGTTTGACTCTGCATTTTGCCCCGAACGCTGCCCCGAGGGGTATCCGCGAAGGTCTTGTTGATTCTTCCCGCATTTTTGTGCCGGCCACTGCCATCGCTATTTTCTTCTTCACCAACGATCTGAGCTACACGGACGCGGGTATTGCTTTTGCAGTGATGTCCGTGCACGCCATTCTGTTCACCTGGCTGAACGGCACGGCGGATTACTACGCCCAGGCACGAATCTACCCGATTGCATCTATTCTCTCCTTCATCTTGGACTCGGATCACGGCCCGTGGTTCCCCAGTATTTTCTTCATCTCTGTTCTGGTTGTAAACCTAATTTCTGCGTACGTATTTATTCCTCGTCTGCAGAAGACCATTACTGGTTCTGCTCCTGCTTCCAATGAACAGCACGAGCAGGTGCAGAGCTCACCGGCTATCCCCTGGGCAAAGGAAGCTCCTCACCATCCCGCTCACAAGATGGAGTGGTTGCCAGCAATTGACGCATGCGTCGGCGTGTTCTTCTCCTTCTTCGCTCTCATGGATGCCTTCTTCACTGCTCATGCTGCCGATAGCCCTGCATACGCAACGCGCTGGAGCGCTTTCCTTCCTTATGCAGAAGGCAATCAAGGTATCTTCCCCGCCCCCTGGGTCATTGGTGTCCTCTGCATTGTCAGTTTCTTGCTGTACCGCAAGGCAATTCAGCCGCTGCTGCTCATGAGTTTTGTAGCGCTCATTCCAGTTGTTGGCATGTACGCGTCCCCCGGCAATCAGGGTACTTTCTACCTCTTCTTTACCGCGGCAGTAGTCATCTATCTGGTCAGTGCTAAGGCCCCCGAGGCACGTGCCGCGGGAGCGGTACTGAGCAACATCGGTTATGCCATTGGTATGATTCAGCTCTTCCTCGCTCTCATTCCTGAGATGCAGACTTCTGAGTCGCTTTTGATGTTTGCGTTGGTCTGCGCCGCTATTGCGCTACTGACTTTTGTCCTCTCTCAGGGCGTTGCAGCGCAGAACGCAAGCTACCGTCTTGTAGAGATGTCGGTCTACTTCTTCTTGGGCGTTTTTGCTCTCTTCGTCGGGTACGTAGCTAACCATGCTGATGGCGGAGCGCATGGCCGATTCTGGATTGGTTTCCCTCTCTTCTCGGGTGCCGTCCTCTTCTTGAGCGTGCTGGGCGCTCTTATTCTGGCTCGCGCACTGAGGCTTTCGGATGTTGGGTCCTTCCGCTCGACGCCTGTCTCTTTCATCCGTATCGCGTTCTACATGACCTTGGTTATCGCTACGATTGGCTCGCGACACTACCTGCTGTACGACTTGCAGAAGGAGTACATTGCTGTAGCGCTGCCGGCACTCCTGACCGTCGTATACGGTGCGCTTGGTTTCTTCATGCCGGCTGGCTCTTCGATTCGTTCGGAGCTACTCACCGTTGCGCGTTTCCCCATCTGCTGGTCTGTCATTCTGCTCGCTATCAGCGGCAATATGAAGGAATCGCTCGTAGACTTCCTCGTCCTTGCTCTGCTGGCGGTTCAGGCACTGTGCAGCGTTCTACTCTACGCGTACTCCAAGCGAAGCTACGAGGCATATGCAGCGGCGATTTTCTTCACTCTTGGATCTATCCTGAGCGCAGGCCGTTTCATTGGCGACTTTGATAATCTTCTGTTCGCAGTAGCAGCTCCGATGATCTTCATCGCGGTATGGGTGCTTGCCCTTATCTTCAGGATCCCCCGCATGCAGATTGGTGCCTCCATTAGCATCACGACTTTCTGCATTGGTTCTCTATGGAATCTCTTTAACACGAGGGAAAGCACGATTGAGATGACTCTGCTGGGCTATTATGCCCTACTCGCAGTTATCATCCTGTTCGTTCTGAAGGTTACGCTCCCGGTTGAGGTCTTCGGCGTGAACGCAAATGTTCGTCCGCGCATTGCTGTCCCGGTCGGTAATACGATGGTTGAACTGCCGATGCACGGCCCGTTGGGTGCCCCTTATGCACGTTTCATGTCTCGCCGTCCCCTGCCCCAAGCCATCTACGCTCCGGTCAATACGCTGCTGATGATTCCCGCTCTGGCGGTGCTGGGATTCTACACTTTCGTTGGGTTTGTTTTTGAACCTAAACAGGTAGAACTCAATGCGCTTCTCTGGGGTCTAGGTGCTCTGTCTTTCGTGTCTGTCACCAAGGCGAAGAACCTGCCGACCGTTTGTACCACGGCGTTCAGCCTCTTCATCGCCCGTCTGGTCATTGATTATTCGAAGTCCAACCCCTTGAGCGTCATTCTTGAGGTTGCTCTCCTGATCCTGCTTGCGGTTGTAGCCGCAAAGGTTCTCAAGAACTTCATCGCGAAGAGGCCTGTAGATGAGCAGGTATCGGATTCTCCTCTGTACTGGGCGTTGGGTCTACAGGTATTCCTCACCCTGGTAACGTGGGCAGTTCCCGCTGACGGCCCGGATATCGTGGTGCTGGTCCTCGGCATCGCCCTGACTCTTCTGAGCGCTCTGCTACTTGACCGAGTTTGGACCTATATCGCAACTGCGCTAGTCACCCTCGACCTGGCAATTTTGCTCAACGGTCTGAACCCGCTGACCCTGCTGATTATCTCTATTCTGCTCATTGCCGGCGTTATCTGGCGTCTGCTGGTACGACAGAACAAGCAGGATGCAGTAGCTCCGCGCCAGGATTCTGAGCAGCTTGAGGATTTCCCTCAGTATCAGAATCAGCCGGGTACGTACCCGCAGGGCAATGTCCAGATGCAGCAGCCCCCGGCTCCTCAGCACGGCTATCAGCCTCGCCACGAGGAAAACATCTAGGCATAAGCACACATAGGTTCTACTTCTGCGGCATTCTGTAGTAGGATTACCTATGTCCCTTCCGAGGGGCAGTCATTCGAATTGCGGTTCCCAGCCTTCGGGCTGGGAACCGTTTTTCTTTGTCCGCAAGTCTTATCCGTACCCGCAGCCTCTTTTCGCTTCCTTTTGCCAGCACCTTGAAAATGTACGGGCAGCTAAGAACGGTAAGCTCTGGCAGAGTATCCGTTCCCCTATGCTCTGCGACAGGCATGGGGTACAGGCGTGTAATACTGCCGCCGCAATAAGAGCCCTCGCCGATGAGAATCCTGTATTCCACTATCTTTTAGCGTGGGCTTCTGCCATGCAGAAGCCCAAGAGCCCGTCGGAGGGCATCTATAGCGCTCAGAACGTGTTTTACGAGGTCTCTGGTGGGGAAGATAGGCACCTACCCCTTTGGGGCCCTCAACAACCCGCAAAAGGGCATAACAAAAGGACCCCCGCAGATGCGGGGGTCCTTGAGTATCGCTACCTGGTGGAGGGTTTCCCCTCCGGCAGATCTTTAGCGAATTGTCGTAAATTTACGGCAATTACTTGATGATCTTGGTAACACGACCCGAACCAACGGTGCGGCCACCCTCACGGATAGCGAAGCCGAGGCCCTCTTCCATTGCGATTTCCTGGATCAGGGTAACGGTCATCTCGGTGTTGTCACCGGGCATAACCATCTCGGTGCCCTCGGGGAGGGTGATAACGCCGGTCACGTCAGTGGTACGGAAGTAGAACTGAGGACGGTAGTTGGAGTAGAACGGGTTGTGACGGCCGCCCTCATCCTTGGAGAGGATGTAGACGTTTGCCTCGAACTCGGTGTGGGGGGTGATGGAGCCCGGCTCCACGACAACCTGACCACGCTCAACATCGTCACGCTTCAGACCACGCAGCAGCAGACCACAGTTCTCGCCTGCCCATGCTTCGTCGAGCTGCTTGTGGAACATCTCGATACCGGTAACGGTGGTCTTCTGGATCGGGCGGATACCGACGATCTCGACCTCGGAGTTGATCTTCAGGGTACCGCGCTCTGCACGACCGGTAACAACGGTGCCACGACCGGTAATGGTGAAGACGTCCTCGATGGGCATGAGGAAGGGCTTGTCCTTCTCACGCACGGGGTCCGGAATGTAGGTGTCGACTGCGTCCATGAGCTCCTCGACCTTAGCTACCCACTCGGGGTCGCCTTCGAGAGCCTTCAGTGCGGAAACGCGAACAACGGGAGCGTTGTCGCCGTCGAACTCCTGCGAGGAGAGGAGGTCACGGACCTCCATCTCGACGAGGTCGAGGAGCTCTTCGTCGTCAACCATGTCTGCCTTGTTCAGTGCAACCAGCAGGGTGGGGACGCCAACCTGGCGAGCGAGCAGAACGTGCTCGCGGGTCTGTGCCATGGGGCCGTCGGTAGCAGCAACCACGAGGATTGCGCCGTCCATCTGAGCCGCACCGGTAATCATGTTCTTGACGTAGTCAGCGTGGCCGGGAGCGTCAACGTGTGCGTAGTGGCGCTTCTCAGTCTGGTACTCGATGTGAGCAATGTTAATGGTAATACCGCGCTGGCGCTCCTCGGGAGCGGAGTCGATCATACCGAAGTCGCGCTTCTCGTTCAGGTCCGGGTACTTGTCAGCCAGAACCTTGGAGATTGCTGCGGTCAGGGTGGTCTTACCGTGGTCAACGTGACCAATGGTACCGACGTTAACGTGAGGCTTGGAGCGCTCGAACTTAGCCTTAGCCAAGAGTGTTCCTCCTAGAACGATTGAAAACATGCACGCGGATCTTCGCTCCGGCGCATCCCGTTATAAAACGGTCTAGCGTCTACAATAGCGGATTACGCCGCAGAGATGAAACTGTTCATGCTCTCAATAATGGATTTAATTGAAAATTTTGGTGTGGGCCACAGGTTTTTGACCCGTGACCCACGGGTGAGACGCGGAAATTACTCGCCGCGGCTCTTCTGGATGATCTCGTCAGCGACGTTCTTGGGAACCTCGCCGTAGCTGTCGAATGCCATCGAGAACACTGCACGACCCTGGGTCTTACCACGCAGGTCGCCAATGTAACCGAACATTTCGGTCAGGGGCACAATAGCCTTGATGATCTTAACGCCGGATGCGTCCTCCATGGAACGAACCTGGCCACGGCGGGAGTTCAGGTCGCCGATAACGTCGCCCATGTACTCCTCGGGGGTACGAACCTCAACGTCCATCAGCGGCTCGAGCAGGACCGGGTTAGCGCGCTTAGCGCCTTCCTTGAAGACCATCGAACCAGCGATCTTGAACGCCATTTCGGAGGAGTCGACGTCGTGGTAAGCACCGTCGATCAGGGTTGCCTTCACGCCCACCATCGGGTAGCCAGCGAGGACACCGAACTTCATAGCGTCCTGGATACCAGCGTCGACCGAGGGGATGTACTCGCGAGGAACGCGGCCACCGGTGACCTTGTCCTCGAACAGGTACAGCTCTTCGCCATCCAGGGGCAAGGGCTCGAAGGAGACCTGCACCTTTGCGAACTGACCGGAACCACCGGTCTGCTTCTTGTGGGTGTAATCGACCTTCTCGACTGCCTTCTTGATGGTCTCGCGGTAAGCAACCTGAGGCTTACCAACGTTAGCCTCAACCTTGAACTCACGCTTCATACGGTCAACGATGATGTCCAGGTGCAGCTCACCCATACCACCGATTTCGGTCTGACCGGTTTCTTCGTTCAGCGAAACGGTGAAGGTGGGGTCCTCAGCGGAAAGCTTCTGGATAGCGGTGGACATCTTCTCCTGGTCACCCTTGGTCTTGGGCTCGATAGCCACGAAGATCACGGGGTCGGGGAAGGTCATCGACTCGAGAACGATCGGGTGTGCGGGGTCGCACAGGGTGTCACCGGTGGTGGTGTCCTTCAGACCAATCGCAGCGTAAATGTGACCTGCGGTGATTTCCTCAACCGGGTTCTCCTTGTTGGAGTGCATCTGGAAGAGCTTACCGATGCGCTCCTTCTTACCCTTGGTGGAGTTCAGAACCTGCTGGCCCTGAGCTGCGGTACCGGAGTACACACGGGTGTAGGTCAGCTGACCGTAGAACGGGTGAGCTGCAACCTTGAACGCCAGTGCTGCGAAGGGCTCGTCTGCGGATGCCTTACGGGTCAGCTTCTCTTCCTCGTTGGAGGGGTTGGAGCCGACAACATCCGGAACGTCCAGCGGGGAGGGCAGGTACTCGATCACAGCATCCAGCATGGGCTGAACACCGCGGTTCTTGAATGCAGAACCACAGAGAACGGGGAATGCCTCGCCAGCGATAACCAGCTGACGGATACCAGCCTTGATCTCGGGGATGGTCAGCTCGCCCTCTTCGAGGTACTTCTCCATGAGCTCTTCGCTAGCCTCAGCAACAGCCTCAACCAGCTCAGCGCGGTACTGCTCAGCCTTCTCAACCAGGTCAGCAGGAATGTCCTGAACCTCGTAAGAGGAGCCCATGGTCACGTCACCCTTGGCGTCGCCGGGCCAGACGTATGCCTTCATTTCGAGCAGGTCGACAACACCGAGGAAGTCGCTCTCAGCACCGATGGGGAGCTGAACAACCAGCGGGCGTGCGCCCAGGCGGTCGATGATGGTCTGAACGGTGAAGTAGAAGTCAGCACCCATCTTGTCCATCTTGTTGACGAAGCAGATACGGGGGACATCGTACTTGTCAGCCTGGCGCCAAACGGTCTCAGACTGGGGCTCAACACCTTCCTTGCCGTCGAACACAGCAACTGCGCCGTCGAGGACGCGCAGGGAGCGCTCAACCTCAACGGTGAAGTCGACGTGACCGGGGGTGTCGATAATGTTGATCTGGTTGTCCTTCCAGAAGCAGGTGGTTGCTGCGGAGGTAATGGTAATACCTCGCTCCTGCTCCTGAGCCATCCAGTCCATGGTGGAAGCGCCGTCGTGGGTCTCACCGATCTTGTGGTTAATACCGGTGTAGAACAGAATGCGCTCAGTGGTGGTGGTCTTACCGGCGTCGATGTGCGCCATAATACCGATGTTGCGGACCTTGTTAAGGTCGGTGAACACGTCAAGTGCCACGTTATTCTCCCTAAATGAGATACTCCGAAAGCCTGCCGACTCGAATCGACTCGGCAGGCTCTAAACGGAGAATTACCAGCGGTAGTGTGCGAAGGCCTTGTTGGACTCGGCCATCTTGTGAGTGTCCTCGCGACGCTTCACAGCGGCACCGAGACCATTGGATGCATCCAGGATCTCGTTCATCAGACGCTCAGTCATGGTCTTCTCGCGGCGCTGCTTGGAGAAGCCAACGAGCCAGCGGAGAGCCAGAGCGGTGGAACGGCCGGGGCGAACCTCAACCGGAACCTGGTAGGTTGCACCGCCAACGCGGCGGGAGCGAACCTCGAGAGAAGGCTTGATGTTGTCCATAGCCTTCTTCAGGGTTGCGACCGGGTCAGAACCGGTCTTCTTCTCGACGCCCTCGAGGGCACCGTAGACGATGCGCTCTGCGACGGACTTCTTGCCGTCCAGCAGAACCTTGTTGATCAGCTGGGTGACCAGTGCAGAACCGTAAACAGGATCGTTTACGAGGGGACGCTTGGGAGCGGGACCCTTACGAGGCATTACTTCTTCTCCTTCTTAGCGCCGTAGCGGGAGCGAGCCTGGCCGCGACCCTTAACACCCTGGGTATCCAGAGCGCCACGAACGATCTTGTAGCGAACACCGGGGAGGTCCTTCACACGACCACCGCGAACGAGCACGATCGAGTGCTCCTGCAGGTTGTGACCCTCACCGGGAATGTATGCGGTAACCTCGACGCCGCCGTTGAGCTTGACACGAGCGACCTTACGCAGTGCCGAGTTCGGCTTCTTCGGGGTGGTGGTGTACACACGGGTGCACACGCCACGCTTCATGGGGTTGCCCTTCAGTGCGGGCGCCTTGGTCTTAACGACCTTGGGAGTCCGGCCCTTACGGACCAGCTGCTGAATAGTAGGCACGTTTTCTCCGTTGCTTGATCGGGTTCTTCGTTAGAAAATCCCGTATAAACTTACTGGCCCCCATCACGTTGGATGGGTGCTCTCGGTTATCAGAAACGCTCGGATGCATATCCGGTTGGTTTCTATAGGTTCCTCGACATCTCGGCGAGTTCTCAGGGCTAAAACTTCCCACCGTTAGAGGTGAAAAAGTTTTTGGGCACACTTAAAAATGGCATTTAGGCGTCAGCAAAAAAGCAACGCCAAAGGACGGTATCCATACTGCCATTGATTCATCATGCCCGTGCCCTCGGGAAATATCCCGCGTAAACCCACCGGGGGTGGATCCTTGTGCACCGAGCTCAAGTACTTCGGATAAGACTATACAGGTTAAATCCCGCTTAATCTAGCGCCAGAGCTGGGATTCTTTGCTTTTAAGCCCCCATCTAAGGCTAAAAGCCAATGATTTGCCTCACTTAAATTACATCTTTGGGATTCATCCCTCCCCCGCAGCCTCCTTTGCCCCTTCTGCTTCTTTTGCCTCCTTTTCGCAATTTAAACCAGAAGACCGCCAAGAGCCCTCTCGACGGTTCTTGGCGGCATCAACAACTACGGGAGGCGAATGCCTAGCTGCACCCGCCTCCCGCAAGAGAGTATTCAGTTATAGGTCAGCCGCAGCGACTGCTAGGCTACGCCACCTGGAAGACTCGAGTCTGACCCTCAAACGGGGTAATAGTCTTCGAGTTCTTCTTGGCGTTGCCGTAGTAGCGGATGCGGTACTGACCCTTAGGAGTATTCGCCGGCACCTTCCAACGAACCGTCACCTGAGAAGCTGAAACACCAATGCGCTTCCATTCGAAGAAGGTATCCGGGTTGTTATCCGCAGTGTAGTACTTCCAGGTATTACCCACGCGACGCTCAATCACGAAGTAGCTACCGTCGTGATGCATGTTGTTATTCGGGTGAGCACCTGCAAAACGAGCCGTCACCTCTTCGCGGCCGGCAATAGCATCCTGAGGCTGCTGCGTGACCTGCCCGTAACGCATACCGAACATGGGGGTATCGTAAACGACCTTACCCTGCAGGCTGGCTACCGGGCGACGATCATTCGGGCGGTCACCAATGCCCAACGGAGTGCCGTTCTTCAGCGAAGTTCCAACAATATTAATGGTCTGGCGGAACGCACTGGAGGTGTAACGGCCGAAGAGGGTCGCACCGCCTTCGTACTGCTGAGAGTCGTACTCCTCAGGGGTTGTCACGTAGTGATCGTAGGCGTTGGTGTAGCCCTGCAGAATGATGTGCGATTCAGGAACGCCGAAGAGCTTGGCGGCATCCTGGCGGTACTGCACGCCCACCGCACCGGTGAACTCACCGGGCATACCCAGCAGGTAGTAGTCGCCAAAGCGCATAATCTGCACCGGATACTTTTCCTGAATGATCGTTCCATTTTTTGCAGAGAAGAGAATGCCCTTCGGCTGCTGGCAACGCGTCTGCGCCGCGCTCGGGGTGAACACCAAAGTACCCAGAATAGAAGGGCGGCCAGAGCCTTCCTTATAGACAGCCCAACCACCGCCGCCATCCTCGGTAGAACCAGCACCGAACGGAGTACCCAGGAAACCCTGACAGGTACGCTCGTTATGGCCGCTACCGGTGTACTTGGCATCCACGTTCATACCCGAGAAGTTGAAGTACGAGATACGCGAATCCAGGCCCTTACCCACCGGAGTGCCCGCGCTCTTCAACTGAGACCGCACAGCATTAGCCTGCTTCTCACCCTGAATCTTCACGTTCTTGAACTCATCATTGGTCGGCCCCTGACCCGGCTTCAGCCAAGTATTCGGAGAAACGTCACCAGTATTAGCATTCGCAAACGCCGCCACGAAGCCATCACCGCTACCGGGAACATTGCGATCAACGCCGTGATCTTCAGTCTCCAGCAGGTACTCCGCATAACCCTTGTTATCGCTCGAAATCAGAGTATTCTTCGAGGTCAAAG
>CALGXU010000394.1 GCA_937935205.1 uncultured Rothia sp. | reverse complement strand
GTTCACGCTCGTACGGGACACGCCGTCCACCTTAATATGACCGCTCGGGGTCTGCTCAACACCGACGTCTTCCAGGCCCAAATCTTCAGTGTTCGGATTCGAACCAATAGCAACCAGACAGTGAGTGCCAGAAACCTTACGACCATCCGACAGAGTCACAATAACGCCGGAGCCATCCTCAGTACGCTCAACAGCAGCCGCACGGGAACGTGGCATCACTCGCACGCCGCGACGCTCAAAGACGTCCTCCAGCACGCGGGCTGCGTCCTCGTCCTCACCGGGAAGCACACGGTCACGCGAAGAAACCAGGGTCACCTTCGAACCCAGGCCGTTATATGCCGAGGCGAACTCGGCACCGGTCACGCCCGAACCAATCACAATCAGTTCTTCGGGAACCTCGCAGAGGTTGTACAGCTGAGTCCAGGTCAGAATGCGCTCGCCATCAGGCATACCGGTCGCCATTTCACGCGGATGCGTACCCACCGACAGCAGCACAAAGTCCGCCTGCAGGGGGTAGACCAGGCCCGCCTCATCAGTCACCTGCACGGTATGGCGGTCCAGGAGCTTACCGGTACCGTGAATAATCTTCACACCCGCAGAAGCCAGGGCACGCTTAATGTCGGCTGACTGCTGCTGAGCCAGGTCGCGGACTCGGCGGTTCACGCGGTCCATATCAACACGCAGCTGAGGCGCCTTGCCCTTCGTGTTCTCAATGCCCAAGCTACCTGCCTCGGAGAAGCGGGTCATCATATCCGCCGTAGCGATCAGGGTCTTAGAGGGCACAACGTCGGTCAGAACGGCGGAGCCACCAATGGCATTGCGCTCAATCAGAGTCACGTCCGCGTTGGATGCGGCAGCCACCATCGCTGCCTCGTAGCCGCCGGGGCCACCACCAATAATTACAATTCGCTGAGATGCATAGTTCACCGTTGAAGTCATGCCTTAATTGTGAGCTATGCCGCCCCTGCGGGGCAAACGCACTCGCCGTGCAGATGTGCCATATTGTGGCAACCTGCACGGCGAGCATTTACTTGAGGCATGCCGGTTAGCATGCCGGCTAGAGGGGGCGCCCCCCCTACTCCTCGAGGGCCTGCGGCTTCTCCGCGTAAATCGAGTTGATAAACTTCTCGGCCCACTCCAGCATGGGGCGGTCCACCAGCTCCTTGCCGCCAACCGGCATGGTCTTCGGGCGCGGCACCAAAGTCAGCCAGGTGTCCATACCCTTCGGCTGGGCGTGCGTGGACCCCGGGTACACGCGCTTCAGACGCATCTGGCGGGACTCCGGCAGCGGCTCGGCAGTGACCACGCGAACCTTCGTGCCCAGCACCACCAGCTCGTGAATGCCAGCGGCACGAGCGTGCATACGCACCGTCGCCACGGCAAGCAGGTTCTCTACCGCCTCCGGCAGCTCGCCGTAACGGTCGACCAGTTCCTCGCGTGCCTCCGCGATCTTCTCTTCGGTATCGGCGGCAGCGATCTGACGGTACGCCTGCAAGCGCAGACGCTCAGAATCAATGTAGGTGTGAGGAATATGCGCGTTGACGGGCAGGTCAATCTTCGTTTCGACCTCGCGTTCTTCCTTCTCACCGCGATAGTTCGCCACCGCCTCGCCGACCAGACGCAGGTACAGGTCAAAACCAACACCGGCAATATGGCCGGACTGTTCGCCGCCCAGCAGGTTGCCGGCGCCGCGAATCTCCAGGTCCTTCATGGCCAGCTGCAGGCCCGCACCCAGCTCGTTGTGGGTCGCCACAGCCTTCAGACGCTCATGTGCAATCTCGCCGAGGGTCTTATCCACCGGGTACAGGAAGTACGCGTAGGCGCGTTCGCGGCCACGACCCACGCGTCCACGCAGCTGGTGCAGCTGGCTCAGACCGTAGTTCTGGGCGTGGTCGACAATGAGGGTGTTCGCGTTCGAAATATCCAGGCCGGTCTCCACGATGGTGGTGCAGACCAGCACATCAAAGCGGCGCTCCCAGAAGTCCACAATAATCTGCTCCAGGCGCGATTCACTCATGCGGCCGTGGGCGGTGGCGATGCGCGCCTCCGGCACGAGCTTGCCGATTTCCGCGGCAACATCGTCGATGTCAGCCACGCGGTTGTGAACGAAGAACACCTGTCCTTCACGCATGAGCTCGCGGCGGATTGCGGCGGTAATCTGGCTGTCGGTTCGCGGACCGACGAAGGTCAGCACGGGGTGGCGTTCCTCCGGTGCGGTCGCCAGGGTGGAGGTCTCGCGAATACCGGTCAGCGACATTTCCAGGGTGCGCGGAATTGGGGTAGCACTCATGGCGAGCACGTCCACGTTAGTGCGCATCTGCTTGAGCTTTTCCTTGTGCTCCACGCCAAAGCGCTGCTCCTCGTCAATGATGACCAGGCCCAGGTCCTTAAACACCACGCTGTCCGAGAGGATGCGGTGGGTACCAATCACCACGTCCACCGCGCCGGAGGCGATTTCTTCGGTAATCTGGCGGGTTTCTTTCGCCTTCTGGAAGCGGGAAAGCACGCGAATCTTCACGGGGAAGCCCGAGAAGCGCTCGCTGAACGTCTCGTAGTGCTGCTGGGCGAGCAGGGTCGTGGGTACGAGCACGGCGACCTGTTTGCCGTCCTGTACCGCCTTGAATGCGGCACGTACGGCGACCTCGGTTTTGCCGAAGCCCACGTCGCCGGAGATGAGGCGGTCCATGGGGATTTCTTTCTCCATGTCTTCCTTCACCTCGTGGATGGCGGTGAGCTGGTCGGGAGTCTCGTTGTAGGGGAAGGACTCTTCCAGCTCTCGCTGCCAGGGGGTATCGGGTGCGAAGGCGTGGCCACGCGATGCCTGGCGTGCCGAGTAGAGTTTCACCAGGTCGGCGGCGATTTCCTTGACTGCCTTGCGAGCGCGGGATTTGGTCTTAGCCCAGTCACTACCACCCATCTTGGACAGGCTCGGGTTCTCGCCACCCACGTAGTTGGAGATGAGGTCCAGCTGGTCGGAGGGCACGAAGAGGCGGTCGGGTGCGCCACCGCGCTTGGCGGGGGCGTACTCGATGACCAGGTATTCCTTCATGGGCTGCACGCCGTTGACCGGGGAGGCGCCAGCCACCGGGCGGGAGGTCATTTCGACGAACCTGCCGATGCCGTGGCGTTCGTGCACCACGTAGTCGCCGGGGTTTAGCGCGAGCGGGTCGACGGCGTTGCGGCGGCGGCGTGTCTTGAATTTCTGTCCGGCGGCTCCTCGGGGTGCGTAGGTTCCGCGGCGGCCGAGCAGTTCGGCTTCGGTGAAGACGGCGAGCTTCGCCTCCTCAATCAGGAAGCCTGCGGAGGCGGGCGCCTCGCACACCTCGACGATGCCGTGTTCGATGTCGCCTGCGGGGTCCGCTTCGAGGCTGGTTCGGCGGGCTGCGGGTACGGCGGGTGCCCCTTCGCCGGAGTGGAAGAGGTCGATGAGGCGGTCGGTGGAGCCGCGGCCGTTGGTGAGGGCGAGAACGGTCCACTGCTTCTGGATGAGGTCGCCGACCTGGCTGAGCATGCGTTCGACGGAGCCGTTGAATGCGGTTGCGGGGGTGGCATTGACGGTGTAGGTGTCGATTCCGTCTTCGATGGCGTCGGCGATGCTCTGGTTTTCGAGCGCGCCTGGGTTTTCGAGCACACCTGCGGCGGCATCTTCGAGCAGGTCTGCGTCGGTGACGAGTTCGGTGATTTCCCACCAGCTGAGCTTGGCTTCGAGTGCTTGGGCGGTGGTCTGGTCAATGGTGCGGAATCCGCTGTCGCTCATGCGTAGCTGGCCGAGGTCGATGGGTGCTACTGCGTCGGCTTCTGCGGAGGTGTCCCATGCGGCGGCGAGGAATTCTTCGTTGGTGGCGACGAGGTCTTCGGCGCGGGCGCGCACACGCTCGGGTTCGACGTTAATAATCATGGACCCTGCCGGCAGCAGCTCGGTGAGGGTATTCATGGATTCGATGAGCAGCGGGGTGAGCGATTCCATGCCTTCGACGTAGATTCCACCGGCGATCTTTTCGAGCATGGTTGCGGCTACCGGGTAGTCGGCTTTCAGGCGTGCGGCGCGGCTCATGACCTCGGGGGTGATGAGCAGTTCGCGGCAGGGCAGCAGGGTGAGTTCGGTGAGTTCTTCTCCCCCGCTGAGGGTGCGCTGGTCGGCGACGGAGAAGTGGCGCATTTCGTCGAGTTCGTCGCCGAAGAATTCGAGGCGGACGGGAGTGGATGCGGTGGGCGGGAAGACGTCGATGATGCCGCCGCGTACGGCGTATTCACCGCGCTTAGCAACGAGGTCTACGCGGGAGTATGCGGCGTCGTTGAGGCCTCGTACTACGTCTTTGAAGGGGTATTCTTCACCGCGAACCAGGTGTACGGGTTCAAGTTTTTCGATGCCGGTGACGATGGGCTGGATGACGGCACGCACGGGCGCGATGACGACCTGGGGGCGGTTGGCGGCTTCACCGGTCATGGCGCGCAGTACTTGCAGGCGGCGGCCTACGGTGTCGGAGCGCGGTGAGAGGCGTTCGTGGGGCAGGGTTTCCCAGGCGGGGAAGAGCGCGATGTCGGCGGCGGGTAGGTAGGCGCGCAGGGCTGCGGCGAGGTCTTCTGCTTGGCGGTCGGTGGGGGCGATGATGAGGCTGAGTGCTTCAGCGGTGGTTCCGCGCACGGCGGTGGAGATGTCCGCGATGAGCGCGGCGTGGGTTCCGGCGACGGCACCGATGAGGGTGCGTGCGCTACGTTCAGCAGGCTTCGCGGAGGCGGCGGTGCGGATCGCGGCCCAGCTGCTGAGTTGGTTGAGGGTGTTCAGGAGGGGGCGCAGGGGTGCTTCGAGGGGCTGTGCGGTAGCTTTTCGGGTGGTGCTCACGGGGTTCTCCTGAATCTGCGGTCCTCGGGGTTGGCGGGTTCGCCGGTTCTGGCGAGTGTGCCAGTTGTGCCAGTTGTGCCAGTAATGGTGCTGGGTTGGGTACCTGAGTGAGGTTGGCGGCCGGGGCGTTTGATGCCCGAGTGTTTTGCCTTTATTTCGCGGTACTTTTTGTGTGTTTTGGGGTGTTTTATGCGGCTTTTCTATTGTAGGTCGTGTCTGCTTTTTCTGGCATTTTTCTCTGGTGTTCTTCTGTGGTGGAATACATTCCTTTTTGCACTCGGTTGTCGCTTTCGTGGGTGATATTTGAGTATGGTTTTCTTCCGTGTCTTTTCCTGTGCCACAACGCTCATTGCGTGGGGCGCAAATCACACATTCACAGGCATCTTTGCACTTTGTGCACCATTATTTTCACAGCTTAATCCTGTACCCTAATCATTAACACTTACAGAAAAACCACCCAGTATATCCCCTTCCGGATTCTGATTACCTCTTCCAACCAACCTCAGGTTTTCAGTATTTACTGCGGTTTTTCTAGTGCGCTAAATTCACCGTATCTTTCGATGTTTCTTCCGGAACGTCGCATCAGAAAGACGCATATGACAACCACATACACGAACAAACCCACTGAAAAGCACCGTGCCCGTTCATGGTCTGCTAAGAAGTGGGCCGCTTTCGCACTCGCTTTTGGTACCGCTTTCACTGCGGCACCTCTTACTCCTACTACTCCCGCTTCGGCTGCGACTGGAACCCATGACGGTTCCAGCAGCGATAAGGCGGCTGCTTCCTGTTACGAGGTCAAGCAGGTTAATCCTTCTGCCTCCTCTGGCACTTACTGGCTGTACACCCCGCAGATGAGCGGCCCCGCGCAGTTCTACTGCGATCAGGAAACTGATGGCGGCGGCTGGGTCATGATTGGTCGTGGTCGTGAGGGTTGGACCGAGTCTTACAACGGCACCGGCGACCCGAATCAGTTGCACCAGAACCCCACGGGTCCCTCCGCTTTTACTCCCGTCCAGCTTCCCGCAAACACTGTCGATGCCCTGCTGAACGGCATTAAGCCTCAGGACCTTCCCGATGGCATGCGCCTGCACCGTGCCCACAATGCAAGGGGCACCCAGTGGCAGAACGTTTATGTTCAGCGTCCTCAGACTGAGCAGTGGACCTGGGCGATGAGCTACGGTCAGCGTTGGGGCACCGTAAAGTTCACCGGTGCCGGCATTAACCGCACCGCGCGTATGGGCGGTTCCCCTTCGGAGATGGCTCCGGGCATTACCACCAGCTCTGTTCGTTTCTTCGCGAACCCGAACCAGGGCTACCAGATCGGTTTTGCGTACGGTTCGCTGGTGAACTTCGGTAATGAGAATTCGGATTCGTACATTTACCACAAGCGTGGTTCGGCCGGTTACTCTATCCCCTTCACCCAGGTGTTCCTGCGTCCGAAGCTGACTCAGCGTGATTTGAACTTCTCGCAGATTGGTTCTGGCTCTGCCGCTAGCAACCGTCGTGCTCTGCCCAATAGCTACACGATGCCCGTTCGTTGGCGTACCAGTGAGCAGACTGGCACCGGCAAGAAGAACGAGATGAACACCTACGTTCAGGCTATTACTCAGGTGGGCGACACCGTCTTCACCGGTGGTGACTTCAAGTATGTGGAGTCGGCTGGCGGCGAGCGCGTGGACCAGTCGTACCTGGCTGGCTACAACGTGGATTCGGGTGAGCTGGTTCGTTCTTTCCGTCCGACCTTCAACGGTCAGATTAAGGCTCTTGAGGCTCTGCCGAATAACCGCCTGGCAGTTGGTGGCGAGTTCACCGAGGTGAATGGCGAGAAGGTCAACCACTTCGTCATTCTGGACGCAACCACCGGTCAGATTGACCGTACGTGGGACCTTCAGATTCAGCGTCGCAATGGCGATGCCGCTCAGGTGAAGACCCTGCTGGTTCAGGACGGTTACCTCTACATTGGCGGTAACTTCACCCACGTTAAGGGCAATACCTCTAAGGCTTACGCATATTCGCGTGGTGCCGCTCGTATTAACCTTTCGAACGGTGCGGTGGATTGGAACTGGCGCCCGAACTTCAACGGCACGGTCAACGGTATTACCGCTGCGTCCGATAACTCGACTGTTCACGCTGCGGGTTACTTTACCGAGCTGAATAACCAGCGTGCGTTCCGTCTGGCTGCTTTGAATGGTTCTAACGCTTCGAACATTAAGTGGGAGTGGGAGCCGTCGCTGAAGCTGAACATTACTGACCGCATTGTGTACGCGTTCCAGTTTGATGTTCAGGATGCCGGCTCGACCGTGTGGACTGGCGGTGCTGACCACCTGATTGCGAACTACTCGAAGAATGGTTACGGCCGTATTTCTTCGTCGATTTCTAAGTACGGTGGCGACTGGCAGGATTTGCATCTGAGCGGTAACACCATTTACGGTGCGTGCCACTGCGGTGATGTGCTCTTTGAGGGCTCTACCGGTTACCACACCTACTGGAAGGAGTCGAAGGCAGTTCACCGTATGCGCCTGGTCGCAGCGTTCGATAAGGACAGCGGCGAGGTCATCGGCGAGTTCAGCCCGGTTCTGAAGGGTGCTAGCGGCTACGGTGTGTGGGAGTCCTTCGTGGATTCTCGCGGCAACCTGTGGGTTGGTGGCGACATTAACCGTTCGCTGGGTGCTAATGGTGAGCAGCGCACTGTCGGTTTCGCTCGCTTTGCTCCTCGCGATGTGACCGCTCCCTCGACTCCGTCGAACCTGTCGGTTCAGCGTGATGGTTCGACTGACAAGCTGTCCTGGTCTGGCGTTCGTGAGAGCGGCGCT
This sequence comes from uncultured Rothia sp., assembly GCA_937935205.1. Classification (GTDB taxonomy): domain Bacteria; phylum Actinomycetota; class Actinomycetes; order Actinomycetales; family Micrococcaceae; genus Rothia. Next base: position 11,958 of record CALGXU010000394.1, on the reverse strand, counting down.
CGCTACCAGGTTCTACGCGATGACCGTGTGATTGCTACGGTCTCGGGTACCAGCTACGAGGTTGAGCACACCGATGGCGCTCGCTACTACGTGCGTTCTATCGATGCGTCTGAGAATTTCTCGGCTTCTACGGGAGCTGCTCAGGCTTAGGTCAGGTGTTGATCTAGTTTCTTTGAGCCGCCGCCTGATGTGGGCTCTGCAGAGTTTGCGGGGTTCGGATCAGGCGGTGGCGCACCCGGGGTGTATACCCCCTATAGTTTTGGTTTGGTCCAAGTTGCCCAGCCTGCTATCGCTTCGCCTCTGCGGCGGCTATGATGGGTTGGGATTCATTGCGTCGGGTGGGTTGCTTCCGTCCTTTCCGATGATGGGCTGAATCTTGGTCTGTGGTGTTTCTTCGCTGTTGGTACGACGGGGAGAAGCTTCACAGATTTTTAGCGTTCTGCTTCTTTCAGGTGCGGTGCCGTTGTTGGCTTCGTGCGTGAGGGGCGGGGCGTATTCATTCAATTTCCGATAACTACACTCACTGATTCCGGCAGCAGACTCTCTGTTAGTGCAGTTCATAACGCTTCTTCCGTCCCCCGACACCTGGTTACTATGCTATGCCCTGTGTTGGGTGGGTGTTGCTGCGTGAATTGCATTTTTCTGTTGTGTGCCGGTTGAGGTCTCTAGGAGAGACAAATGAATTTTCTTCCGTTCACGCGTGGAGGGCGCTCACAGGGCGTAGCTTCTCGTTCTGGGTCCCGCGCTTTGGGTGCGGCGGCTGCTTCTTTTGCGATGGTTGCGGCGTCTTTGGGTCCGATTGCTTCGGGCGCTCAGGCTGCTGATGCACGCTATTATGATGGGTCGTCGAGTGAGCGCGCTGCGGCGAGCTGCTGGGAGGCTAAGCAGAATAATCCGCAGGCTAAGAGTGGCGCCTACTGGCTGTACACCCCTGTGATGAGTGCTCCCGAGCAGTTCTATTGCGATCAGGAAACGAATGGCGGCGGCTGGGTTATGGTTGGCCGCGGTCGTGAGAGCTGGACTGAGAACTACTACGGTCGTGGTAGCGCTGATCAGTTGTACAAGAACCCGACCGGCTTTGATGCGGTTCAGCTTCCCTCCAACAAGGTGGATGCTCTGCTGAACGGCACCCAGCCGCAGGATTTGCCGGATGGCGTGCGTTTCCATCGCGCGTTGGACGTTAACGGCACTAAGTGGCAGGATTTCTCAGCGACCCGTGCTGCGAGCACTCAGTGGTCGTGGTCTCTGCGCGCAAGGATGTACTGGTCGAATTTCTCGATTCAGAATCCCTACCCCTACACTCGCTATAACTACTCTTCCAGCGAGAAGCAGATGGGTCGTATCTTCACCCATGAGGCGTACGACTTCCGCAACATGTACTTTGTAGAGCAGGCTTCTCAGGGTTATAAGCAGGGCTTCACCTATGGTCCTAATGCTCCGATTACTAACTGGTTCACTGCGTACAAGTTGAACAATCAGTCGTCATACATTTACCGCCCGGCGAATGATACGAACCCTCCCCTGGTGTTTACTCAGATGTTCTTGCGCCCGAAGGTGACTCAGAACGATTTGGCGGCTAAGGGTCTGCACGCCTATGGCCAGCAGGGTGTTGCGGCAAGTAACCGCCGCGCACTGCCCAATAGCTACTCCGAGAAGTGGAAGTGGCGTACCAGTGCTGACACCGGTACCGGTAAGAAGGGTGAGATGAATACCCAGGTCGAGGCTATCACCGAGGTTGGTGGCGCTGTCTTTACCGGTGGTGATTTCGCGTACGTTGAGTCGGCAAGCGGCGAGAAGGTTGAGCAGGCTTTCTTGGCAGGTTACGAGGTGGGTACCGGCGAGTTGCGCCGTTCCTTCCGCCCGAAGATTAACGGCCAGGTGAAGTCGGTTGAGGCTCTGCCGAACGGTCTGCTTGCCGTGGGCGGTTCCTTCGACCAGGTGAACGGCGAGTACTACAACGGTTTCGTCATTCTGGATCCGCAGACCGGTCAGGTGGCTAAGGATTGGGATATCCGCGTGGTCAGCCGCATCACTTCCCTGCCGGTACAGATTAAGACCCTGCACGTGCGTGACGGTTACCTGTACATTGGCGGCTCCTTCACTCACCTGAAGGGTCAGACTTCCCCCACCTACGCGTACGCAAGGAACCTGGCTCGTATCAAGTTGAGCAACGGTGAGGTGGACTGGAACTGGCGTCCGGTCTTTAACGGTACGGTCAACGGTGTGAGTGCTTCTGAGGGTAACACTGATGTATACGTTGCTGGTTACTTTACTCAGCTCCGCGGTCAGGAAGCTTTCCGTATTGCCCACATGCAGGGTAATAGCACGAACCCGGTGGCTTGGAAGCACGAGCAGTCTTACATTCCTGAGGGTGCAAACCTGAATGACCTGAAGAATGAACGCCTCATGTGGGGTTTCCAGTTCGATGTTCAGGACGCTGGCTCCTCCGTCTGGCTTGGCGGTACTGAGCATATGATTAGCCGTTACGATAAGGCGACCATGCGCCGCACGTATAGCGCGATTACTCGTGAAGGTGGCGATTTCCAGGATCTACATCTGAATGGCAACACCATTTACGGTGCGTGCCACTGTGGTGATTACATCTACCAGAACTCCACTACCTGGGAGAAGGCTTGGGAGAGCGCGAAGGATGCTCAGACTATCCGTCTGGTAGCTGCGTTTGACAAGGACACCGGTCAGGTTCTGCCGGAGTTCGCACCGATTATGAGCGGTGCACATGGCTATGGCGTGTGGGAGTCCTTCGTGGATTCGACCGGCACTCTGTGGGTTGGTGGCGATATCCGTAAGTCGCTGGGTGCTAACGGTGTGCAGCCGACCATTGGTTTCGCACGTTATGCACCTCGCGATGTGACTCCTCCGGTTACTCCGAGCAACCTGAAGGTTACGACGAACGGTTCTAAGGATCAGCTGACCTGGTCGGGCATTTCCGAGCATAGGGTGAAGTATCAGGTTCTGCGCGATGATCGTCCTATTGCGACGGTTACGGGCACGAGCTATTCGGTGGATCACCGCGACGGTGCCCGCTACTATGTGCGTGCGGTAGATGCTGCGGATAACTATTCGGCAAGTACCGAGGCCGCTCAGGCAGCGTAACCCCTCATCAGGGCAATATCCACTTTTATGACAAATAATTTTAGTGATGTTCGCCCTATTGTCCCGGGCTGGTTTTAAACCAGCCCGGGACTTTTTTGCACATAGTGAATCTATTTCATTCATTTACATGAAGGTTTTTTCATCCAGAGATATATATTTACCTTCTAATCGAGCCAAAATAGAGCATTAGTTAGGGCTTATTCTCATCATTTATAAAAACGTTATTTTTGTAAGTCTAAGTATTTTCCCAGCTTTGCGTGTTAGCCTTTAGGTGCTTTGCCTTCGTGCGAGGTATTATCTTCCGGAATATAGTCGTTCTCACTCCAACCACTAAAGAGGCTTCCATGTCAGTGTTCTTCAAGCAGCCATCCCGGTCCCGCCTTCTGGGCACCCTGGGCACCGTTGCGGTATCCGCCCTGGTTCTGAGCGCTTGCGCTACTGAAAACCCGAGCTCCGATAGCTCTTCGTCTGCTTCTGCATCCGCAAGCGTTTCCGCGTCGGCGCACGCTTCCTCAAACAAGTCTTCGACTGCTTCCCCCCAGGTTTCTGAGCAGGGCACCGCAGAAGCATCCGCTCGTACTTCCTCTGAGGCTTCGGCTGAGGCAAAGGATGGCGCAAAGAGCGAGGCGACCTCTTCCGACGGCCAGAAGCTTGAAGAGATTTACACTGGTTCCGAGGAGATGAAGAAAGCTTCTTCCGTGCCTGTTGACTCTGAAGAAGTTAAGAAGACTACCGAGCTTGTCAACTCTTTTGAGACCATTCTGACCAAGGTTAAGGCAGCCCCCTCTGCTGAGGCTTCGCCCGAGCGCACCGCTGACCCGAGTAGCGATGAAGAGGCTGAGCAGCAGAACGTTGAGCGGGCCCGCGCTGTTCTCGATGATGAGACGATTCGCTCCATCGAGGCCGTGGCTGTTGATTCCGCGGCCGCTGAGTTTGCTGTGCAGGCTTCCGAGTACGCACTGGCTGGCTGGCACTATGAAGGTTCTTCCACTGTCGTGGGCACTCCCCGTATGACTGAAACCCAGTACAAGGGTCAGCCCGCGCGCATGCTGGAAGTATGCATGGATTCTTCCTCGGTGAAGATCTATGACGAGAATAATCAGCCCGTTAAGGATGACAATTCTCCCAAGCGTTCACTCAATATTTACACCCTCGTTCAGGTCGATGGTCAGTGGAAGATTGCGACCCATGATTTCCCGAACAATCCTGATTGTTAGGGTCTAATTAAGAGATGCCGGTTTCCAGCTACGATTCGCTGGAAACCGCGCATTATCATCCATAGCGCATTAATGTTGATGCGCACTCGATAACATTTCTTGGCATTCATTTGGAGATATTATGAAAGCCCACCTTGGCATGACGGGCTCTGGCTTTTCTCGTTCTGCTATAACCCGCTCAACTCTTTGCTTGAGCATTGCTACGGCTTTGGCTTTGCCCGTAGCTATCCCCGCTATTACGCCGAGTACCGCAGTCGAACAGACTGCGGAAAAAAGGGACTCTGCTTTCTACAATGGCACGACCTCTGAGCGTGCTGCCGCTAGCTGTTGGGAGGCCAAGCAGGCTAACCCCGAGGCAAAGAGCGGCGCCTACTGGCTGTACACTCCCGCGATGAGCCAGCCGACCCAGTTCTACTGCGATCAGGAAACTGATGGCGGCGGCTGGGTCAAGATTGGTGAGGGCCGCGACGGCTGGACCGAGAACTACGAGGGTCAGGGCGATACTTCCCAGCTCTACAGCGATGCTGCACCCGCCTCGTCCGGCTTGACTCTCGAGCAGGGCAAGGCGCTAAGCTCTTTGCCCGCCGCGAAGACCCCGATTCAGCTTTCGGGCACCACTATTTCTCAGCTGCTCAACGGCGTTCGCCCCGATCAGCTGCCCGACGGTTACCGTTTCCGCCGTGCTCTGAACACTTCGGGTACCAAGTGGCAGGAGGCGACGGTTGATCGCCGCCAGACTTCCGAGTGGACCTGGGCCCTGCGTTCGAACGCTATCTGGTCAAATGCGACAGTCACCAACCCTGACGAGTTCTCTTCCTATAACGAAGAGGGTCGTAAGTACTGGACTGACGGCACGTGGCAGGACCACATTCTGGGTGGTCAGAATAATGGCTTCAAAACGTTGAAGTTCGATGAGATGGCTTCCCAGGATTACCGTATGGGTTTCCGTTACGGTGCAAATTCGCCCATTGCACAGGATGGCTCTGAGCCGGCGATGACCGATGCGCAGAACTCCTACATTTACGGTAAGGACGGCAAGAGTGAAACCTCTTTTGGTTACACTCAGATGTTCCTGCGCCCGAAGCTGACCCAGAATGATTTGAACCTGGGCACTATCCCGGATTCCGGTACTCAGGCGAGTGCTCGTCGTGCCCTGCCCAATAGCCGTTCGGCAGATTGGCGCTGGCGAACCAGCGCTAAGACCTCCACCGGTAAAACCGGCGAAATGAACACCTACGTTGAGGCCATTACCGAGGTCGATCACGGTAACGGCACCTCCAGCGTGTTTATTGGTGGCGACTTCGAGTACCTTGAGTCCTCTTCCGGCGAGGTGGTAAAGCAGTCTAATATTGCTGCCTTTGACCCGGTGACCGGCGATTTGCGCCGCGATTTCAAGCTGACTGTTGACGGTCAGGTAAAGGCTGTCGAGGCTCTACCGAATAACCGTTTGGCTGTTGGCGGTAACTTCAAGCTTGTTAACGGTGAGAAGCATGAGAGCTTCGTCGTTGTTGACGCCACAACCGGTGAAGTTGCCCCTGAATGGGCCCAGGTTAAAGTCGAAGATCGCATTCGTACCGAGGTCATGACGGTGAAGACCATTCACCGTCAGGGTGACTACGTGTATATTGGCGGCACCTTTACCCACATTTATGAAAGTGAAAAGGCGGGTGAGGCGTATTCGCGCAATATTGCCCGTTTTAAGTTGGGCGAGCCTTCTAACGGTGTGCCCGGTATCGTGAGCGTGGATCGCAATTGGCGTCAGGTATTCAATGGCACCGTCAACGGTATTAGCGCCTCCGCTGATAACTCTCATGTTTACGTAGCCGGTTACTTCACCTGGCTCAACGGCGGCCTTGCCTACCGCGTGGCTGATATTACTCAGCACCTGCAGAAGGGCAGCCCGTGGGCATACCAGCAGTCTGAGATTCCTGCCGGCGCTAATGTCTCTGACCTGCGTAATGAAACCAAAATTTGGGGTTTCCAGTTCGACGTTCAGGATGCCGGTACCGGCGTCTGGGTGGGCGGTACTGAGCACCTCATCTCTCGTTACGACAAGGCGTCCTTGACCCCCACCTACACCGCGATTACCCGCGAAGGTGGCGACTTCCAGGATCTGCACCTGCACGGTAACACCATCTACGGCGCCTGCCACTGCGGCGATTTCCTCTACCAGGATTCGCGTAACAAGCGGACCCCCGTGGGCGGTTCGAGCGTGATTCACTCGGTCAAGCTGGTTGCCGCGTTTGATAAGGACAGCGGTAAGATGCTGCCGGAGTTCTCCCCCGCTATTAAGGGTGACCATGGCTTCGGCATCTGGGAGTCCTTCGTGGATTCGACCGGCACTCTGTGGGTTGGCGGCGATATTCACCGTTCACTGGGTGTTCACGGCACTCAGGATACCGTCGGTTTTGCTCGCTTTGAGGCTCGCGATGTGACTCCTCCGGCTACCCCGCAGAACCTGCAGGTTGAGCTGAAGGATGATAAGGATGTTCTGACGTGGGATACTGTGCAGGATACCGGTAGTGTCCGCTACCAGATTCTGCGTGATGACCGAGTCATTGCAAGCACTTCGGGTACGAAGTTCGAAATTGACCACACCGATAACGCACGTTACTTTGTGCGTGCTGTGGACAGCTCGGATAACTACTCTGCCTCCACTCCGGTTCAGGTAGCTCCGGTTCGCCCGACTCCTACCCCCACGGAGACCGCGACCGAGACTCCTACCGCTGATCCTACTGCGAGCGCCACCCCGAGTGCTGATCCGACCGCGAGCGCTGACCCCAGTGCTTCGGCAAGCGCTACCCCGAGTGCAGAAGCGACTACTGAGGCGCCGAAGGCCCAGGATCCGGACCCGAAGGAAGAAACTCCTAAGGACCAGATTGTTCTGCCCTACGCGTCCGAGTGGAAGTACATGGTCTCCAGCAAGGCTCCTAACCGTAAGTACGGTTGGAAGTACAACTTCCACTTCACCTTGGAAGATATTGCGCAGGAAGCATGGCAGACCGGTAAGACCCCGATTGGTATCGGCACCGGTAACCTTAACACCTCCGTTAAGGTTCCGCTTGTGCGTACCCAGCACAATATTTACGCCTACACCACCATCCAGCTCACTCGTGAGCAGGCGAGCCGCGACCTGGTGCTGACCACCTACGCGGATGACGCTATTGCGGTGGGTGTCAACGGTGAAGAGGTTGGTCGTTCCAACTTCGACACTCGTGGAAGGCTGTGGAATAGCACGATTGCATCGAGCTCGATTGATACCGCTACGGCTCAGAAGACTCCGGTGACTTTCACCGTTCCGGCTTCTCAGCTGAAGGCTGGTGAGAACCTCATCGCTGTTGAGGTTCACCCGGGCATTAGCCGACGTAACGTTCGCCCGAATGTGAGCTTCGATTTGCAGGCTACCTCCAAGGCACCAGTTGCTGAGAAGGAAGCTGACAAGGAGGCGGAAGCTCCCGCCGCACACGAGGCTGAGCAGCCCGTGGTCGACAACGCGAACAATGCGAACAACGCGGCAGCCGATCGGGGCGAGCGACGCATCGTCAATAACGGAGTCGGAACCCGCGTTCCGATGCAGTCCCGAAGGAACTAATACCTTCTAGACAATCTCAGCTAAATGGGGTTTGATTTTCTGAATGATTCAGGAAATCAAACCCCATTTGCGTATGCTCCCCGCTTTTCCGTGTTTTTTACATCATTTATTCCCATTATTTGTGCTTCTGTTATGTGCCTCTCTGCACAATGTTCAGAAATGTTTTCTATATCCACAATTCACGGGAACAAAGCGCCAATAATCCCGCCTAAAACCACACCGAACCTGCCTGAAGGATTCCGCAAATCTGCACCATAGGGCATTGTCAGGGGCTTTTTACGACACAATTGTTGACCCTGACCACACGCACCCTGTCGTACTTTATCTCGTTGTAAAATATCTATATAGTGGTGTATGTGAAAAAGGGACCAACCACCTCTTTTTTCGCGTGCGGGACTTCCGGACTTTCTCGCAACCGCCCCGAAAGGGAGTAATTCACTCTCCTTCACTCCTCTCACCGATTAAAAAGGAATGTGCATGTCCACCTCTGAGGCACCTCACGCCCCGAACTCCGCACCCGCATCGGGATTTTCTGCGAAGTTTTCCCACACCCTGCGCTCCCTTGAGGCAGCGCAGAAGCCCGGCATTGGCGTTCCCGCCTACACCCGCTGGGTCAACCGCCGAGTAGCACGCTACTTCGCCGCGGCAGCTGTCGCTCTGGGCATCACCCCCAACGGCGTCACCGCAATTTCCGCTGCATGTTCCGCGGCAGGCCTCATCGTTCTGATTACCTGCCCGCCCAGCGTTGGTGTAGGTATCTGCGTTGCACTGCTTTTCGCTCTCGGTTATGGCCTGGACTCCGCTGACGGCCAGGTTGCTCGCGTGACCGGCGCGTCCTCCCCCGCCGGTGAGTGGCTCGACCACGTGGTTGACTCCATCCGCGTGCCTTCCGTGCACATGGCGACCCTGCTCTCTTTCCTGCTGTACCCGGCACACTACTCTTTCACCGGCTCCAACGCATTCAACGGCTGGATCATTGCCATGCCGATGATTTTCACCGCGCTGACCGCAGGTCACTTCATGAGCCAGATTCTGGCTGAGCAGCTGCGCAACAACCGCAAGACCGCCGCTCCCCCGACCGGTGGTCCCCTGCGTTCCTTCATCAACCTGCACATGGACGCTGGTACCCTCTGCTGGATCTACATTTTCCTTGGCTTCGGCCCCGTATTCGTCATCGTCTACGCGTTGCTTCTGCTGGCTAATGCCGCAACCGTCCTGCTGTCCATGCGTCGTAAGTACGTTAGCCTCGCGACCCCCGCTGAGTAAGGAGAATCCCAATGATGCACTTCACCTCTCGCAACCCCGCTGTTTCAGCCGTTATCGCAACCAACGGCAAGCGCCCCGAACTGCTACGCGTGGCTGTCCGCTCCATCCTAGAGCAGAGCTACCGCGGTTTCGTAGAAGTCGTTGTTGTCTTTGACCGTGTTGAGCCCGACCGTCTCGAGGACATTGAGGTGGGCGAAAACCGTGCCCTGAAGATTGTCTCCAACACCCGCTCCGGTGGTCTGGCGGGCGGCCGCAACAGCGGTATCATCGCCTCCAGCGGTGAGATGATTGGTTTCTGCGATGACGACGACTACTGGATGCCCTCCAAGCTCACCCAGCAGGTCGCTCTCTGGCGCGAAAACCCCGAAGCAGCCGCTATCTCTTCGGGTATCACCGTCCGCTCCGGCGGTCAGGACATCGTGCGTCTGGCACCCGAGCGCGCAACCTTCGCAGACTTCCTGCGTTCGCGCATTACCGAAATTCACCCCTCCGCCATGCTGTACTCCCGCGAGGATCTGCTCGGCGTTGACGGTAAGCCCGCCCGCATCGGCCTAGTCGATGAGGAGCTGCCCGCCGCCTACGGTGAAGACTATGACCTGCTGCTGCGCGCAACCCGCCACGGCGATGTACTGAGCGTGCCCGAGCCGCTGATTCTGGTGCTCTGGGACCGCCCCTCCTTCTTCTCCGGCAAGTGGCAGTCCATGGTTGACGGCCTCAGCTACATTCTGCGTAAGTTCCCCGAATTTGAGCAGGATCCCAAGGGTCTGGCGCGTATCGCCGGTCAGATTGCATACGCTCAGGCATCCCTGGGTAACAACAAGGAGGCGCGTGCCTACGCTCGCGCGGCTCTGCGCCGCGACCCCAAGCAGCTTCGTGCTTGGGCGGCGTATGTTGTGTCCACCGGCGTTATTAAGCCCGCTACTCTTCTTGATCTCGTCCAGAAGACCGGTCGAGGTCTCTAACCAGGTAACGCACAGACATGGTTTCCTCTTCCGTTCTTTCTCATCCGGGTGCTTCGCCTGCGGCGCTGAAGGATTCCGCCGGGTCGGTAGTCACGCCGCCCAGCGGTATTCTGCGTGCCCGAGCGCGCATCCGCCCGATGTCTACGGCGCAGAAGAAGCTCCCCGCTTGGCCTCTGCTGGCGTTGCTGTACGGCTTCCCGGCGCTGTGGGCTTTGGGCGTGCTTCAGATTGCGCCACTGGTATTGGCTGCAATCATGCTTTTTTACCTCATTATTCGAGGTAATGTGCGTGTGCCCGGTTCCCTGTGGGTGTGGGGCGCATTCTGCGTGTGGGTTGTTGTTGCGGCCCTTGCGTTGACCCGTTCCACCGACATTATTGGTTGGGGTCTGCGCTTTGTGAATATTCTCAGCGCCGGTATTTACGCCCTGTACTACTACAACGCGCGTTCTTCTATTAGCCTCAATAGGTTGCTGGGTGGTCTGGCTACTCTGTGGGTGACCCTGATTGTTCTGGGTTACGGCGGTGTTCTTTTCCCCGAGTTCCGTCTGCGTACGCCGATGAGCTTCATCATGCCTTCTGGTTTTATGCAGAACCCGCTGGTGCGTGACTATATGCTTCCTCCTCTGGCGGAGGTTCAGCGCCCGTGGGGTGCACCTGAGGCGTATATTCGCCCCTCCGCACCGTTCCCTTACGCGAATAGTTGGGGTCTGGCGTACACCCTGCTCACCCCGGTGATGCTGGCGTGCTTGCTTCGCCTGCGTTCTATCTGGCTGCGTATTGCGTTGCTGATTGGTATGGCGCTTTCTACTGTGCCTGCGATTGCGACCAGTAACCGCGGCATGTTCATTGGTCTGGGTATCAGCGCAGCGTACGTACTGCTGCGTCAGTTCCTGGCGGCTAATTGGCGTGCTGTGGGCATGGGCGTTGCGGCAATTGCGGCTGTGGTTGTGGCGCTCTTTGCGTCGGGCACCGTGGACAATATTCTGGGTCGTCAGGACTACTCTGACTCCACCGGTGGCCGTGCGGCGCTCTACCGCGCCACCTGGAAGGCAACCTTGGAGTCCCCGATTATCGGTTACGGCACTCCGCGTATGGAACCGAGCATTGGTGTGTCGATGGGTACCCAGGGGTACCTGTGGACTCTGATGTTCTGTTTCGGCTTTGTGGGTCTTGCCCTGTTCGCGCTCTTCATGGTGTGCACTGTGGCAGGCGGCGCGCGAGTGAAGACCGCATCCGGGTACTGGCTGCATAGTGTGCCGGTCGCATGCTGTGTTGTCTTCATCTTCTACAGCTTCGATATTGCTCAGCTGACCATTCTGATGCTCGCGTCGATGGCGTGTATTCGTTCCATTCGGGATGGTGAGGGGCTATGACGAAGAATCAGTCCCCTCGCGGTTTAGATACTTCTGCGGTTTCATCTTTCGATGATGCGTATTCGACGAGCGGTCACCCTAGCCGCCGTGCACATCTGCGTGAAAGCGGCGAGTACGTGGAGCCGGTAGTGGAGCTGGCTGGCTCAGAGGCAGAGTCTTCTGCCGATGAGTTTGCTCCGACGGTGGACGATATCCGTTCCGGTCGTTTTCCTGCGACCACGGCGCTGTCGATTGTGCCTCCGGCTCGAGGCTTTGCTTCCGATGAATCGTTGCCCGATTCTTTGGAGGCGGATTCTTCGATGGCGGACGCTAGTGCTGTGGCGGGTGCTCATCTGCCTGGTTCTCGCAGGGCGACATCAGCTACTGTTGAGTCTGCCGATTCGAAGGCACAGACCGATAGTGCATCCGCGAAGAGCACGCCGGTTAAGAAAGCT
>CALGXU010000393.1 GCA_937935205.1 uncultured Rothia sp. | reverse complement strand
CCCGCCTGCACGGTCGGCAGATCGTGATTGCCGCTGGCTCCCGCGCCGTGTTGCCTCCCGTGCCCGGTATCGACTCCTCCAAGGTCTACACCAACGACAACGTCATGCGCCTGGACGAGCTGCCCGCCCGCATGGTCGTCATCGGCGGCGGCGTGATTGCGGCAGAATTCTCCCACGTTTTCTCCGCTTTCGGCACCGAAGTAACCCAGCTGAACCGCTCCTCCCGCTTGTTGCGCGGCGTGGACGAAGAGGTCGTGGCACGTTTCGAAGAAGCCGCAAGCAAGCAGTGGAACATCGTCAAGGATGCGTCCCTCTCCGAAATTCGTGAGAACGCCGACGGCAGCGTGACCGTCGTAGCTAAGCGCACCTCCGAGAACGGCGAAGAACTGCTCGAAATCCCGGCAGACGCTGTGCTCGTAGCAACCGGCCGCCGCCCCAACACCGACACCCTCAACGCGAAGAACTACTTCGACGTGCAGGACGGCGGTCAGCTTAGCGTCGATAAGTACCAGCGCGTGCTCTACAACGGCGCACCCGTACCCGGCGTCTTCGCCCTCGGCGACGTGTCCAGTCGCTACCAGCTCAAGCACGTGGCAAACCACGAGGCACGCGTTGTGCAGCACAACCTCAGCCACCCCGAGGACCTGCGTGCCAGCGACCACCGCTACGTACCCGGCGCGGTCTTCACCAACCCTCAGATTGCCGTAGTCGGCATGACCGAAGAGCAGGCACGCGAGGCTGCTGAGCGTGAAGGTTACGAGATTACCGTCAAGGCACAGAACTTTGGCGACACCGCCTATGGCTGGGCGATGGAAGACAAGATCGGCCTGTGCAAGCTCATTGCCCGCAAAGACAACGGCGAGCTGCTCGGTGCGCACCTGGTCGGTGAAGAGTCCTCCGTGCTCATCCAGCCGCTGCTGCAGGCAATGAGCTTTGGCATGGACGCGCGCACCCTCGCACGCGGCCAGTACTGGATTCACCCGGCACTGACCGAAATCGTTGAGAACGCGCTGCTCGGCCTGGAATTCGACGAGCCCGCAAACTAAGAATCCGCGAGCTAAGAATCCGCCAGCTAACGACGGCTAGATAACGCCCGGAAGCTAAGGCTTCTAGCGAATAAACATTAAAGGAGGGGGCCGTACCTTTTAGGTACGACCCCCTCCTCTCGTTGATATAGCCAGAGCTATTTAGGCGTTGTCGCCTTCAGCCTTCTTCTCAGCCTTCTTAACTTCTGCCTCCTCAGCAGGAGTTTCTGCGGAAGAATCCTCAGCCTTGTCGGCCTTCTCAGAGTTTTTGGCGTCGTCTTCAGCCTTCTCTTCATGAGACTTCTGCATCATTTCAGCGGTCTGCTCACGCAGCTCCTCAAACTTCTCAGCCGCCTGCTCGCGCAGCTCGGCAAGACGCTCCGCCTGGTGATCCGCGTACTCGTGCAGACGCTCAGCCGCCTGCTCACGCATTTCAGCGAACTTCTCAGACTGCTCCGCTGCGTACTCCTGCAGACGAGCCAAAGAACCCGACGTGCTATCGGAAACCTTGCCGTACATCTCATCCACGTAGGAGGAGAAATCCTGCAGAATCTTTGCGCGGCGCAGCTTCTGCGAAGGAGTCAGGTAGCCGTCCGCCTCGGTCAGGTCGCGGTTCATAATGCGGAACTCGCGAATACCTTCGGCGCGGGAAACCAGCTGGTTCGCCTCGTCCACGAGCTTCTGAATCGCGGCACGAACCGCCGGGTGAACGGCAGCCTCCGGGATGGAAAGCGAACGCGGCAGACCCAGGTGCTCCAACTGCTCGGGCAGGGTATCCGGATCCAGGGTCACCAGAGCCGCAATGAACGGCTTCTCATCGCCGACCAGCATCGCCTGAGAAACCAGGGGAGAGGCACGCAGATGAGTCTCCGCAATACCCGGAATCACGTTCTTACCGCCGGCGGTGACAATGATTTCCTTTTTGCGGCCCACAATCTTCAGGTAGCCCCGCTCATCGAAACGAGCCAGGTCACCGGTGCGGAACCAGCCGTCCTCGGTGAACGCCTGAGCGTCCTCTTCAGGGTTCTTGTAGTAGCTGCTAATCACGCCCACGCCACGAACCAGAAGCTCGCCGTCCTCAGCAATGTAGCCCTCGGAACCGGGGAGGAGCGGGCCAATCATGCCAATCTGGTACGGGTTAATGCGGCCAGCCGCAATCGGGGCGCAGGTCTCGGTCAGGCCGTAACCCTCCACCACCTGCACACCCACCGCGTGGAAGAAATGCGCCAGGCGCTCGCCGAGGGGGCCACCGCCGGAGACAGCATAACGCAGCTCGCCGCCCAGAGCCGCACGCAGCTTCGAGTAGACCAGCTTGTCGTAGAGAGCGTACTGCGCCGCCAGCTTCAGCGGGACACGGCCCTCGACCTTCGCCTGCGACCAGCGCACCGCAATGTCGGTGGAACGCTCAAAGAGAGCCTTATTGAACTTACCGCCCTTAGCCGCCTTCGCCATGGCGCCCTCATACACCTTCTCAAAGACGCGGGGCACCACCAGCAGCATGGTCGGCTTAAAGCTATCCAAGTCAGCAGCCAGGTTCTTAATATTGGGGGAGTGGCCGATCACCAGGCCAGCATCCAGCGCCAGAACCTGAATCAGGCGCGCCAGAACGTGCGCCAGCGGCAGAAAAAGAATGGAGGAGTTGCGGGGGTTTGCAATCTCAGACTCTGCAATTTTAGTGTTCGCGCTCAGGTTCAGGAAGTGGCCGTGAGTCAGCGCGCAACCCTTGGGGCGACCGGTCGTACCGGAGGTGTACACAATGGTCGCGAGGTCATCACAACCGGCTGCGGAACGTACCTGCTCCAGATGCTCATCGCTCACCTCGGATGCGCGAGCGCTGAGGGTATCAAGGTCGCCGTTCTCAATGACCCAGCGGTGCTTCAACTGCATGGGTTCCTCAGTCGTGGAGGCGAACTCTTCAGCCTCAGCCACACGGTTCAGGAGCTTCTCATCCTCGACAAAGATAGCCACAGCCTCAGAATGGGACAGCGCCCACGCCGCCTGGGCGGCGGCGTTCGTCTCATACACCGGCACGGAGACAGCGCCGGCATACCAAATCGCGAAGTCGATGACGGTCCACTCAAAACGGGTGCGGCTCATAATGCCCACGCGGTCACCCGGGCGGATACCCGCGGCAATCATGCCCTTAGCCAGATCGGTCACCATCTGGTGGAACTGCTGGGCACGAACCGGCTGCCAGTTACCCGGAGACATCTGACGGCGGTACAGCAATGGGTTAGAGCTATCGGCTCGGTGGCGCTCAACAATGCTTGTCAGGTTCAGCGAGGGGTCGACAAGAACCTCAGCGGGAGTGGAGAAGACTTTCATAATGCGCCTTTCGAATCAGGGCGTCAGCTCGGGCGGTCCGGACCGCGGGCTGTCCTCGATTTCTCGAGGTGCCGTGATGGCTTTCTGATGGTTCTGCCCACCGCGGCGGGTGATGCATTCGCCTGTTTGCAGCGGGTGGAACCTTCAGAATTTAGTGGTTTAGGGATGCGACAAAAGCTTGAACGGTGGAGAGAAGATACTCGGCGTCGTAGTCGAGCGTTGCCACATGGTAGCTGCGGGTCAGCCACCTAAATTCTACAGGAACTGAACAATGTTCGAGAAAATATTTGTGGGAGCTATCCGACACAGTATGATCGCCCAGTGAACGCAAATACAGGACCGGCGACTTCAACTGCGGAACCAGAGCACGAGTCTCAGCACCCAAAAGGTGCAACTGATGCACCGCCGCCGTCGGAACCAGCGAATAAGCACCCTCACTCACACCCGGAACCGCAATATCGGAACCGATTGCCTTAAGGACCGGCAGAACCTTCGAGACCTTACCCGCGTGGCGCATCATCGGGTTCACATCCACCATATAGGGGTTAATCAGCACCGTGCTCGCCACCGGCAGACGCGCCGACAGATGAGTCGCCACCGTGCCACCCATCGACATACCAATGACCACCACCTGCAGACCCTGATCAACCAGGCGACGGTACCCCTGCTCGGCAGAAGCCAGCCACTGCTGGTACGTGCTATCACGCAAATCCTGCCAACGGGTCGCGTGACCAGTCAGTACGGGCATCTCCACTGCATAGCCGAGCTCCATAAAACGCTGAGCCACCGGGCGCATACTGTGCGGCGAACCCGTAAAACCATGCACCAGCAAAATACCCACGGAATGCTGCGCCGAATCGGGGCTAAAAGACACGGGGGAGTGGTCGAAGGCTTCCTGGTTCTCCCGGA
>CALGXU010000392.1 GCA_937935205.1 uncultured Rothia sp. | reverse complement strand
ACACCGTTGACGGCGAGCGAGCCGCCGTGCTCGAGGTCGGTGACGATATCGCCGGCGTTGAGGGTCAGGTAGGCTGCGTCGCTACCTTCGATGGGGGTGATGGATTCTACGGTGCCGAGGGCGCCAATGATTCCGGTAAACATGTGTGCTTTCCTTTTCTCGCCGTGTCCGCCGGGGCGTCGTCGTTGAGGGCGACGGGCGGCGATGGTTTGTTCGTCGGTATAACTATACGTATTTTTCGAATATTCCCCGTGACGGGGAGGTTTTGTGCCAGCATGCGAACCAGCCGGCACAAACTAGCCGGGCTCCGGCGGGGGGTCCTTGAGGTGCTACTCCCCCGCCCGCGCTCAACCCAGGCGGAGGCTAGTCCAGCCGCAGCTAATCTAATCTCGGTTCGGGCGCGTGGCAGGCGTCCAGCTTCGGCAGGGTGCGCCGCTCACCCGGTTCCTGTGCCGTTCCGCGAGGTGCTGGCGCCAGGTGCGTTGCGGTGTCATTGCCGAGCACGCGCACCGCCGGGAACATGCCCAGGTCGTCCAGTTGCAGGCGCGGCGCCTGTGCAAGAGTATCCACAAGCAGACGGTAGACGGCGCTCTTACCCCGCCCCATGATTATGGGGGCGCGGTACCAGACCATCTCGTCGATGAGGTCTTCACCGGCGAAGAGGCCGACCATGCCGGGGCCGCCCTCAATCATGAGGTGCCGTACCCCGCGGGTGTACAGCTCGTCGAGCAGTTCACGCGGGTCGTGGGTGAAGACCTGCAGGAAGTTCTGCGGGTCAGCCTCCACACCTTCGGGCGGGTTGAGGCCGCGAATCCGGTAGTTGTCCGCAATCTCGGTCTTGCCCATGACCACGCGCAGCGGCTGCTTCTCGAAGCGTTCCCCGTTGGCGTCGCGCGCGTCCAGGGTCGGGTCGTCCATGAGAGTGGTTCGGGTGCCGATCATGACAGCGTCGGCGCGGTGACGAATCAGGTGCCCGTCAATGCGCGCGGCGGGGCCGGTAATCCACTTGCTCGTGCCATCAGCTGCCGCAATGAACCCGTCCAGGGTGGAGGCGCTCTTTGCGGTGATGAAGGGGCGGCGTTCGGCGGCGGCGATGAACCAGCGCTCGTTCAGCAGGTAGGATGCGTTCGCGAACTCCTCCATGGCGTGCACGGTGACGCCCTGCGAGCGCAGGTAGGCGGCGCCTCCGGCTGCGTTTTCGGTGTCGTCGCTGTAGGCGTAGTAGAGTTCGCTGATGCCCGCCTCGGCGACGGCGTGGGAGCAGGGGCCGGTGCGTCCGGTGTGGTTGCAGGGTTCGAGGCTCACGTACATGCGGGCGCCGGTGAGGTCGGTTCCCGCGGCGCGGGAGGCGGCGAGTGCGTCGGCTTCGGCGTGCGGGGTGCCTGCGCCTCGGTGGTAGCCCACATGTAGCAGGTGCCCGTGCGCGTCAGTGATAACGGCGCCGACGAGGGGGTTCGCGCCGCGGATACCCTGACGTGCGGCTTCGAGAGCCAGGCTCATCGCCTCGTCGTGGCTGAGCGTCTGCTCGGGGTCGGGCAGCTGGAGGGTGCGTGCGGCGGGTAGCCCGGCGAGGTGCCCGTACTCTGCGGCGGAGTAATCCAAGTCGTTAACCGGTAGGGCAACGGGCGGGGTGCTGAGGTTCGGCAGGTAGCTTGTGTCCTCGGGAATGGGGCGCTCGTGCACGGCGGCAATGGACTCGGGCAGGGTGCCCGCAGGCCCCTGAGCTTCGTGCTGGCGGTTATGTGAGGTCATGGCAATAATTCCCCTTCTACGCGGCTTCGTTCTTGGGCGCGCTCTTGGTGACGGTTTCGCACTCTGCAACGGAAGCGGCGGAGGATAAATCAGCCACGTCCACGGTCACGTCGGGGAACTGGGTCTGCACCCGAGTCTTCTGCGCCTCCAGGTTGCGGGTGCGCCACCAGACGAAGAAGCCTACCAGGGTGAAGCATCCGTAGAACACGTACATGAGGGAGGTCGCGTAGTAGCCTGCGCTCCACAGCAGCGGCACGCCGACCAGGTCGACGGCAACCCAGATAAGCCAGAATTCAACCCAGCCGCGCGCCATACCGTAGGTGGCGAGCAGCGAGCCGGTGAAGATCCAGGCGTCGGACCAGACCGGTTCGTAGGAGCCGAGGGCGCGGAAGACGGGGGTGAGCAGCAGGGTGCCTGCAACCATGGCAACCACCAGGCCTGCGCGTTC
>CALGXU010000391.1 GCA_937935205.1 uncultured Rothia sp. | reverse complement strand
GCTGCCCAGGTGCTCCGGTAGGTCTCTGCGAGCGCGTCGGGGGTTTCTGCCGTCATGCGGGCGAGGTCTTCGATGTCTGGAACGCCGAAGAAGGTGCACCAGTGGTAGTAGGGAACGGTGCGTTCACGTAGACCAGTTGAGGTGACGTGCGCTATGGGGGTACTGGTGCGGATCATAGCCCAGAAGTCCTTGGTGGATACCTGCAGGGGTACGCCTGCAGGTGCGAGGTATTCCAGGAATGCGCAGAACTCGGTGAAGGCGGCTTGATTGGTGCTTCGGGGGTTCTGGCGGGGGTGCTTTAGGAAGTAGCCGGCGGCGCGGGCGTAGGCGCTGGTGTCTCCTAGCAGGGGCATGGTTGCTCCTTTCTGCTTTGCGGTCGGGGGGGGGTAGCGGAAAAGGTGGGTGGAAGGGGTGTAACGTCCTTCCACCCACCTTGTGTGGCGGCTGGGATCTGTGCCGAGGTTTAGAGGCCTTCGGTCTTGAGGTGGCGCTGGTGCCATTCGAGCATTTCGGGCTGCAGCAGGGCAGGCTCTACCTCCTGACCAATGTACTCAGGAATATCCTCGCCTACAACGAACCAGTCATCGGGCTTGGAAGCAATGTACTCTTCCCATTCAGAGAGGGACCAGAAGCCCAGACGTTCATCAGCTGCATTAACGAACGCCCAGTCGGTAGGAATCATCTGGGGGTCTTCTGCGGTGTCATTGGGCCGCTCCAGGTGGAGCAGATTCCGCCAGTTCTTCTTAGTCATCACCAGCGAGTTGGCGCCATCTTCGAAGAACTCATCACGGTCACCAATATAAGAATCGGTACGCAGACGCTCCCAGAACTTCTCAAGAGTGATAACACCCTTCTTCAACAACAGACACAAGAACTCCACACGATCACGGCGCGGCGCGAAACCACCGGTAGGCATATCCGGACCCAACGGGAAAAGGAAACCAGCACGGTAATCATCAAGGTTCATCGTCTCCCAGCAGATACCATTACCGTCACCATCCGTGCGCGGGTCAAGCAACCACATGCCGGTGGGTTCGTAGATTGCGACAAGTACCTGTGCTGACCCTGCCTTACCGATACGGGTATAGTCCTTCAGCAACTGCTTACGAACGTACTTCTCCTGCTCATCATTGAGGCTATAGCCGCTCTTCGGGCGGCGCCTGAAATTCAATGCCTTATCCTCAACCCCTAGCTTCAGCAAACTCCTGTGCCGCTTAGCCATGGTCGCAATCATCGCATCGCTCAAAGGTACCACCGGCGCCAAAGCAGTCATGGTCTCGAGAGGGGTTACAG
>CALGXU010000390.1 GCA_937935205.1 uncultured Rothia sp. | reverse complement strand
GGCCTATAGCTCAGTTGGTTAGAGCACACGCTTGATAAGCGTGGGGTCGATAGTTCAAGTCTATTTAGGCCCACCACCTTTTATGGGGCTTTAGCTCAGTTGGTAGAGCATCTGTTTTGCACGCAGAGGGTCAGGAGTTCGAGTCTCCTAAGCTCCACCATAAAAGATCTTTGAAAAGTAGATAAATTTTCTGTCAATTTTTAATTAAAAAAGGTTAAGAAAGTAAGAGCGCATAGTGAATGCCTTGGCACTAAGAGCCGATGAAGGACGCAACTAACGGCGATACGCTGCGACGAGTTGTAAGTAAACGAAGACTCGCAGATCTCCGAATGGGGGAACCCAACATCTTTAAGATGTTATGTAGCAATTTAGTTTGCACATGGGAACGAAGTGAACTGAAATATCTAAGTAGCTTCAGGAAAAGAAAGCAATAGCGATTTTGTTAGTAGTGACGAGCGAACGCAAAACAGCCATCTACTACCACAGAAACTTTATGTATTATAGTTGAACACTTTGAAAAGAGTGGCCATAGAAGGTTATAGCCCTGTAGATAAAATAATGCATAACTGATGTAGAAAAAAGTACGGCGAGACACGAGAAATCTTGTTGGAACGAATAAGCGGGACCACCCGCGAAGGCTAAATACTCCTTAGTGACCGATAGTGGACAAGTACCGTGAGGGAAAGGTGAAAAGAACCCCGAAAGGGGAGTGAAATAGATCCTGAAACTGTGTGCTTACAATTAGTCAAAGCCCGTTAATGGGTGATGGCATGCCTTTTGCAGAATGAACCGGCGAGTTACGATATTAAGCAAGGTTAATAATTTAGGTTTAAGCCGCAGCGAAAGCGAGTCTGAATAGGGCGAGTAAGTTAAATGTCGTAGACCCGAAACCAAGTGAGCTAGCCATGGGCAGGTTGAAGTAAAGGTAAAACTTTATGGAGGACCGAACTAGGAAACGTTAAAAAGTTTTTAGATGACCTGTGGTTAGGGGTGAAAAGCCAATCGAACTTGGAGATAGCTGGTTCTCCCCGAAATAGTTTTAGGACTAGCGTTAGTCTTAGTTTTACGAAGGTAGAGCTCTGAATGTGTGATGGCCTCACCTCGAGGTACTGAGCCCAATTAAACTTCGAATGTCGTAAAATATGGCTAGCAGTCAGACTACGAGTGCTAAGGTCCGTGGTCGAAAGGGAAATAGCCCAGATCGCCAGTTAAGGTCCCTAAATTGATGCTAAGTGGAAAAGGAAGTGAAAACGCCTAAACAGCTAGGAGGTTGGCTTAGAAGCAGCCACCCTTAAAAGAGTGCGTAATAGCTCACTAGTCGAGTGTTTTTGCGCCGAAAATGTACCGGGGCTAAGCATCATACCGAAACTGCGGATGTACAGAATTTGTCTGTACGTGGTAGGGGAGCGTTCTATACGGCGCTGAAGCTAGATCGTAAGGACTAGTGGAGTGTATAGAAGTGAGAATGCCGGTGTAAGTAACGAAAAGATAGGTGGAAATCCTATCCGTCGAAAACCCAAGGATTCCAGGGGAAGGTTCGTCCGCCCTGGGTAAGTCGGGACCTAAGTCGAGGCCAAACGGCGTAGACGATGGCAATAATGTAGATATTCATTTACCACATTGGAGACTGATGGAGTGACAAATCAGGCTAGGTACTGTCCGCGAATGGATGTGGATCGAGACACCAAGGCTGCCAATATGCAAATCAGTTGGCACGTAAGTTCAAGGTGTGTTAGGTAAAAGTACACGAGGTCATAGTTTCTAGAAAAGCTTCTAAAGATATGTCTAATGTGCCCGTACCGTAAACCGACACAGGTGGGTGGGTAGAATATACTAAGACGCGCGAGAAAACACTTGTTAAGGAACTCGGCAAAATGACCCTGTAACTTAGGGATAAAGGGAGCCTTGAGAAATCAAGGCCGCAGAGAATAGGCCCAAGCGACTGTTTACCAAAAACATAGGTCTCTGCGAAACCGAAAGGTGAAGTATAGGGGCTGACGCCT
>CALGXU010000389.1 GCA_937935205.1 uncultured Rothia sp. | reverse complement strand
TACCGAGCAGGTATCTGCTGAAGAGTTGCCCGTGCTCAGCCAGGCTGCACCGATAGCTACGGTCCCGAAGCCTGCCGCACCGAAACCAGGTGCGCCGAAGCCTGCCGCGCCTACCCCGAGCGTTCCCGCCGCAGAGCCGGTCGCCGCAGCACCTCGCGCCATTACCGCTGAGGACCGCGAACGCCCCTACCGCCTGCGTCCGAGCCTGCGTGCCCGCCTTGAACGCGAAAACATCAGCGAAGAACTCGTGCGCACCATCCTGCGCGAAGGTGAAGCCGAACGCATGAACGACTGGACCATCCGCTTTACGCACGACGACTACCGCGTTGACGTGAACACCGCCTCCGCAGAAGTCATCACCGTCATTGACGAATACGACGCCGACTACAACGAAGCAGCACAGGCATCCCTGGCTCAGGGCGAATACACCTCGCTCAACGCCCTGGAACTCGAATTCAGCGAGCGCGCCCGCACCTTCTTGAAGAAGAACCCGCCGTTCGTTTTCGATCTGATGCTTCAGGCGCTGAGCAACCCCGAGAGCGTGCGCATGGCTGAAGGCTGGACCCGCATCTACGCTGCGCAGGGTCTGGAAATTGCGATTTCGCCCGATGAGCGGACCGTTCAGGCGCTGGCGAAGACCCCGGACTTCCAGGTTCTGCACGCCGAAACCCTGCGCAAGGCACAGCTGGAAGAGCTCAGTAATACCCTGGCGAAGCAGGCAGAAAATAAAGTAGCCCAGGCAGAAAACACCACCGAGGAGGAGAAATAATGTCCGCTAAGCAGATCACCGTTCCTCTTGAGGTGTACGTTCGCCTGCAGGAGCTTGCCTCCCTCGCCGCCTATAGCTACCGGGACAATCAGGGCTCCGAAGAGAACACTGCAAGCGATAAGCCGTGGGATTTGCTCTCCAAGGACGGCGCCTCCCTGCTCGATGAGAACGGCGCGCTCAAGCCCGAAGCGGCAGAGCTCTACTTCACCCTCCTACCGCTCATTGCCCAGGAATTCGTGGAGCAGCAGCAGTCACTCGTGGACGCGTACCGTCAGGCACCCAAGCCCGCCGCCGCACGCGCCAAGATTCGCCCCTCCAACCAGCGCCTCATTCCGCTGACCGAGGTGCCGTTGGAGAACCAGCGTATTGCCGCGCGCATCGAGAAGGAATTCTACGGTGACGTGCCGCCGCGCCGCCGCATCTACGGTGTGCTCCCCGGCGTGATGGATTACATGATGCGCCACGGGCTCACCTACGAGCTACTTCTGGACATCATCGAATCCCCCGCAAGCACGGTGGTTCAAGAGAGCGCGCAGGAGAACCGCTACGGCCGCGAAGTCACCCTCTACACGCATGAAGAGGAAGGCTACCAGGTGGTGCTCAACCCCCTGACCGCCGAAGTGCTGGCGCTACGCCCGCTGCAGGCTCTCGCAGGAGGCTACCAGCTCTCCCCCGATGCTCAGGCACAGCTGAAGGCGCTCGGTCTGACCGGCGAGTACATTGCCCGCATCCTCGATGAGGCAGAGGACCGCCGCCCGATTCCCGGCAGTAGCCGCACCGTGTACTCACTCAACGGCTACCAGGTGGAGTTCTCGCACTCCGACCAGCAGGTAATCCGTATTAGCCGCGGCACCGCGCCCAGCCGTAACCCCTTCGAGTCGCAGCCGAGGATGAGCGGTACGAAGAGGCAGCGCGGTCGCAAGATCCCGCACGATGTGGATGCGTTCGTGCAGCTGCTGCAGGAGCACGGCTTCACCATCACCATGGGCGGTAAGCACTACGATATTCGCCACGAGAAGCTGGCTCCGGGTCAGAAGGCGGTCACCTCCGTGACCCCCTCAGATTCGCAGCGCTGGCACCTGAACTCGGCACGCCAGATCCGCAATACTTTCGGTATCGACCTGCGCTACGCCGATCCGCGCGATAGCGTGCGCGGTATTGTGCGCGGCCCCGGAGGAAGCGTCCAGAATACCGATAACCACGGCACAGAAAAGCAGGACGCCGAGAAGAGCGCGGAGAAGGAATCAGAGTAGGTCTTCGTCACCGTTAAAGCGCACCCGCACGCCGGTTCTTTATACTGCCCCCAGCATGTCTTTGCATCTGGGGGCAGTATTCATTGGCGCTGATATCCCGCATTGTCAGGGCAATACGGGGTAGACTGGGGGCAATACAGACATGCTATTCAGCATAAAAATTAATATGCGTTCCCGTGATATGCGTGACGGTAGGGTTGGGGATGCACCACAAAGTACGGTGAATAACAGCCCCTACCTCTACAATAGAAACGCATCACTACAGAAGAAGGAGAACGCATGGGCGTAACGATTAAGGTCACTGACGAAGCAGGCGAAAACTACGACATTCAGTGGGAAGACCACCACACCCTCCTGGAAGCCCTCCAGGCTAACGGCGTGCCGGTCCTCGCAACCTGCGGTGGTAACGCATCCTGCGCTACCTGCCACGGCTTCATCGACCCCGAGCACTTCGAAGCTTCCGGTGAACGCACCGAAGCTGAGCAGGACCTGCTCGACATGGTCGACGACGTCGCCAACGAGTACTCCCGCCTGTGCTGCCAGGTCGAGTACGCCCCCGGTATGGACGGAGCAGAAATCCAAATGCAGGCGGCGATGTAATCATGTTTAAATCGGCTCAGGTACTCGCATCAACCACCCTCCTCTGTTGCGTGCTCGCGCTCAGTGGATGCGGCGCGTCCCAGGCCGGTCAGGAAGCTGAAGGCACCTCGGCGCAGCCGAGTGCTTCGGCTTCGGTCAAGCCCGGCACGATTCGAGTAGCCTCCGACGGGGCTACCCCTTCTGTGTCCCCGGGCTCCATTACCGTGGTGAACTCCCCCGATGCGGAGCACCACGACTCTTCCTCTGAGCACTCCGAGTCTTCTTCCCACACCGAGACTCACGAGTCGAAGCAGAGCTCTGAGTCTCATTCTTCTGATTCCTCCCGCGAGGGTTCCGATCAGAACAAGTCAGACGACTCTGCAGATTCTCAGCAGGATTCCCAGAAGAGCTCAAACTCGTCGTCACAGTCGGGTTCTAACTCTTCGGGTAACTCGTCGAACTCATCCGGTTCTTCGGGCTCGTCGAATTCTTCCAATTCCTCGAACTCTTCGGAGAAGTCCTCTAGCTCCTCCAGCAACGCTGTTGCCGAGGGCCCAACCCAGTGCGATCTGGATGACCTGAACATTTCGGTATCCATTGGAGATGGCTCCCCCGGCGCCCGAAACTACACCCTGTACTTCCAGAATTCCTCAAACTCCTCCTGTACCCTGCGTGGCTACCCGCGCGTGGTGCATGCGGGTCCTTCGGGAACCTGGGTTGGTCGTGAGGCTTCTACCTCCGATGAGTACATGAACCCTGCGGGCGTGACCCTCAACCCCGGCGATAGCACCACCGCGGTACTGCGTTCGGTGTACCCGGCACGCTTCGGCGATGATTGCGGTAGCCGCCCGGTTCAGGGCTTCCTGGTGGGTCTTCCCTCGGGTTCCGGTGGTGTGATTGTTCCGCTGGATACGACCGCGTGTTCCTCGTCTGTTCCGCAGCTGTCGGTGGGTCAGTTTGGTGCCCGCTAAAGCGGTACTGCGGATGTGAATACCCAGAGGTGAATACTCTGGCACGTTGTGTGCACCTATAGTTCACTTGTGCATATATAGTTCAAGGGCGGTTCCCCGCGATGGGGAACCGCCCTTGAACTGTCTATAAGCCTAAATCTAGGGTTTAGCTATGCCCGTAGGCGCGCACCCTTAGAGGGAGCGGGTGACGTCCTCGTGGCTGAAGCGTGCACCGCGCGGGTATGCGGGAGCCTCACCGTGACCGAGGTTGACGACCAGGAACGGGATCTCTGCGTTGTCCGCGAAGAATTCCTTCTTGATGCCCGCGAAGTCTGCGCCGGTCATGGGGCCAGCATCCAGGCCGAGGGCGCGGATTGCGGTGATGAAGTAGCCTGCCTGCAGGTGAGCGCTCAGCTCACCTGCGGGGGTGGCAAGCTCCTCGGTGGTGAAGAAGCCCTTGATGAAGTCGGCAGCGTAGGGGTTGAAGGTGTCAACGTGCTCTGCCCAGTTCGCGTCTGCAGAGAGAACCGCGGTCACCGGTGCCGCCTGGGTCTTTTCCTTGTTACCGTCTGCCATGTGTGCGACGAGGCGTTCGCGCGCCTCGGGGCTCTTGACCCAGGTGATGCGCAGGGGCTGGCTGTTGAAGGCGGTGGGGCCGTAGAAGGTCAGTTCCTGGATGCGGCGCAGCTGCTCGTCAGTGACGGGCTCCTCGGTGAAGGAGGAGACGGTGCGCGGCTCGTGGAAGAGGTTGATGAGCTGTTCTTCGGTCAGGCGGGTCATGGTGAGGCTCCTTTGGGTTGTTCTCTCAGTCAATTACTTTACAAGTAAAATATTACATGCTCTGTAGAAGCTTTGTCAAGCACATCTTCCTCCCCCACCCCCAACAATTCAAGAGGCGCACACCATAAACCCCGCCATAATAGATACATGACCGACGCACTCTCTCACTTCTCCACCCCCGTACGCGACTGGTTCCGCGCCACCTTCAGCGCACCCACCGCCGCCCAAGAAGGCGCCTGGGAGAGCATCCGCAACGGCAACAACACCCTCATCATTGCCCCCACCGGCTCCGGCAAAACCCTCGCCGCCTTCCTCTGGGCACTCGACGCCCTACACCGCGAACACGAAGCCGGAACCGCAGGCGGCACGCGCATCCTCTACATCTCACCCCTTAAAGCACTCGGCGCCGACG
Organism: uncultured Rothia sp.; assembly: GCA_937935205.1. Classification (GTDB taxonomy): domain Bacteria; phylum Actinomycetota; class Actinomycetes; order Actinomycetales; family Micrococcaceae; genus Rothia. Next base: position 6,383 of record CALGXU010000389.1, on the reverse strand, counting down.
TCGAACGCAACCTGCGCGCACCGCTGACCGGAATCACGCGCCTGAGCGGAAACAACACGGGCGAACCGAACATCAGCGTGGGCGTGCGCAGCGGCGACACCCCCGCACGCGAACGCCGCCAGCTCATCAGCAACCCGCCCGACATTCTCATCACCACCCCCGAATCCCTCTACCTCATGCTCACCAGCGCCGCCCGCAACACCCTCGCGGGCGTCACCACCGTGATCGTGGACGAGATCCACAACCTCGCCGCCACCAAACGCGGCGCACACCTGGCGGTCTCCCTCGAACGCCTCGACGCGCTCCTCGAAAAGCCCGCACAGCGTATTGGCATCTCCGCAACCGTCGAAAACCCGGAGGCGGTCGCCCGGTTCCTCGGCGGCATTCAGCCGGTAACCATCATGAGCCGCCCGGTCGCCAAAGAATGGGACCTGCGCCTGAGCGTGCCCGTACCCGATATGGCGGCACTCGGAGGCGCCAACGACTACGGGCAAGGGCTTTACTCGCCCTCGGAATACGCGCCCTCGGAGGTGCCGGGCAGCGGGGGCTCGGTTTCTGCCGGCTCGCCGCAGGGCGCGGCGCAGCCTATCTCTAGTGCCGTAGACATCCCGGCGAGCGCGCCCTACACGCTCGAAGACGCCATTGGCGTATTCCCCGGACAGGAAACTGGGCAAGAAACCGGACAGGAAGCCGGGCAAGCAACTGGGCAAGCAAACCCGGCGCGACAGGGCGATAACACCGCACCCCAAAATACGCTCACCATCCCGGAAGAGGCATTGCGAGAAGGAGCACTGCACGAAAAGGCGTTGCGAGACACCCCCGATAGCGAGCGCCCCGAGACCTCCATCTGGCCGCGTGTGCAGGAGCGCATCGTCGACCATATTGAGAACAACCGTTCTACGATTGTTTTCGTTAACTCGCGTGGACTAGCGGAAAAGCTCACCGCGGCACTCAACGATATTCACCTGCGCCGCGTCCTCGCACAGCAGGGAATCGACCCCGAAGACTACGCGGCAGGCATCTGCGACATCGCCGAGGTGCCGCCACTCGCCCGCGCGCACCACGGCTCCGTGTCCAAGGAACAGCGAACCCTCATCGAGGAGGCGCTCAAGGGCGGAACCCTGCGCTGCGTGGTCGCCACCAGCTCCCTGGAGCTGGGCATCGACATGGGCCACGTGGACCTCGTGATTCAGGTGGCAGCTCCTCCCTCGGTCGCTTCCGCGTTGCAGCGCGTGGGTCGCGCCGGACACCGCGTGGGCGAAATTTCGCGCGGCTTCTTCTACCCCAAGCACCGCGGCGACCTACTCGGCGCAACCGTCACCCTCGCCGGAATGCGCAGCGGAACCCTCGAGCCGCTTGCCATCCCCACCAACCCCCTGGACGTACTCGCGCAGCAGACCGTCGCCGCCTGCGCGTTGGGCCCCATCAGCGTGGACTCCTGGTACGAGGCGCTACGCCGCAGCGCACCCTACGCCGAGCTGCCGCGCGCCCTCTTCGACTCCGTGCTCGAAATGCTCGCCGGACGCTACCCCTCCGACGAGTTCGCCGAACTGCGCCCGCGCATCATCTGGGATCGCACCCCCACCGAGGAGGCGCCCTCCGGCAGTATTGAAGGCCGCCCGGGTGCGCAGCGCCTCGCCGTCACCAGCGGCGGCACGATTCCCGACCGAGGACTCTTCCCCGTCTACCTGGTTAGCGGTGATGAGGAGCGCGGCCCCAAGCGCGTGGGTGAGCTCGACGAAGAAATGGTGTACGAATCCCGCGCCGGCGAGGTCATCACCCTCGGCACGAGTAGCTGGCGTATTGAAGAAATTACGCACGACGCCGTGCGGGTCTCCCCCGCGCCCGGTCAGCCCGCGCGCCTGCCCTTCTGGCACGGTGACCGCATGGGCCGCCCCTACGCCCTGGGCGTGCAGACGGGTGCGTTCACGCGCGCCCTCTCCAGCCTGGACGCCACCGATAGCGCCGCCGCCCGCCAGCAGCTCGAACAGCTCGGGCTGGACACCTGGGCGGTCGATAACCTGCTCGCCTACCTGCGTGAGCAGCGCGAATCCACCGGGGCGGTCCCCTCCGACACCCGCATGATCGTGGAGCGGCACCGCGACGAACTGGGCGATTGGCGCGTGGTCCTGCACTCGCCGCTCGGCTACGGGGTGCACGCACCCTGGGCGCTGGCGGTGCGCGCCCGCATTGAGGAGCGGTACGGGGTGGACGCCTCCGTCATGGCGAGCGATGACGGCTTGATTCTGCGCCTGCCCGCCATGGAGGATGTGCCGCCCGGCGCTGACCTGTTCCTTTTCGACCCGGACGAGCTGGAGGCGATTGTCACCGAACGCGTGGGCGATTCGGCGCTTTTTGCGTCTCGGTTCCGTGAGAATGCGGCGCGTGCCCTGCTGTTGCCGCGCCGTGATCCGGGTAAGCGCACCCCGCTGTGGCAGCAGCGTCAGCGTGCGGCGCAGCTGCTGGATGTGGCGCGTAAGTACCCTGATTTTCCGGTGCTTTTGGAGACGGCGCGCGAGTGCCTGCAGGACGTGTACGATGTTCCGGCGCTGGTTCAGGTGCACCGTTCGCTGCAGTCTCGGGCGGTGTCCATGCTGGAGGTTGAGACGAACGACCCTTCGCCTTTTGCGCGCACTCTGCTCTTTGAGTACGTTGCCGAGCACCTCTACGACGGCGATGCGCCCGCCGCCGAACGCCGCGCCGCCGCGCTCTCACTGGACCCGGCACTGCTGGCCGAGTTGCTGGGGTCGAGCGGTCTGCGCGACCTGCTGGATCCGGCGGTTCTGGTGCAGACTCAGCAGCGTCTGCAGCGCACGGGTGAGCGTTACCGCGCCTCCGGTGTGGAGGGCGTGGCGGATCTGCTGCGTCAGCTGGGTCCGTTGAGTGCGCGGGAGTTGAGCCTGCGTTTGCGGGCTGACAGCCCGCGGACTGAATCTGCGGCACACGGTTCTCAGGATTTCGGCGAGTCCGAGGACTCTGAAAACTACGGCGAGGAGTACGGCGCGCACGCCAGCACGAATCAGGCGCGTGCCTTGGCGCAGGAGCTGATGCGCTCGCGTCGCGCGTTCTCGTTCATGGGAACTGCCGACGATTCCACCGAGCCGCAGCTGTACTACGCGGTGGTTGAGGACGCCGCGCGCCTGCGCGATGGACTGGGCATTATGCCCGCCGCGGCGCTTCCTACAGCCCTTCTGGAGCCGGTCGCGGAACCTCTTGAGGACCTGGTGTCTCGCTACGCGCGCACCCACATTCCTTTTACTGCACAGCAGGCGGCGGAGCATTTTTCGCGCCTGACCCCGGTGGGTGTGGGCGTGCTGACTCCGGTGTTGCAGCGTCTTCAGCAGCAGCGCCGCCTGAGCTCCGGCGAGTTCCTGCCCGAGGTGCTACGTAGTCCCAGTGCGGTCGGTGTTGAGTGGGTGGATGCGCAGGTTTTGCGCACGATTCGCGCCCGTTCCCTGGCGGCGTTGCGCGAGGAGATTGAGCCGGTATCGGCGCAGGTCTATGGCGTTTTCCTACCCTCATGGCAGAACGTTCGTTCTTTATCCGTGCGGATTGCGCAGACCCTGCCGGAGGCGAGCGCCTACGGTGCGTTCATGCCCTTCCGCCGCACCGCCACGGTGGTGGGCGAGAGGGGGGCACCCCTCGGCACAGCGACACCCAACCCGGCGGCAGAAAACGGCACCACCCATGCGGGTCAGGACTCCCCCTCCGCCACGGAGGATCTGCTCACCGCCATCGACCAGCTAGCGGGTGTGCGCGTACCGGCTTCCGCGCTGGAGACGCTAATCCTCCCGGCGCGCGTGCCCGGCTACCAGCCGCACATGCTGGACGAGCTGATGGCAAGCGGCAGGGTGTTCTTCACCGGCGCCGGGCAGCTCGGCGGCGGTAGCGCGCAGAAGTCTGACGGCTGGATTCGCCTGCATTTGAGCGAGAGTTCCTCGCTGACTCTGGGTGAGCTGACCATGGGCGAGGACTACCCGGAGCAGCTGTTGCGCGCGGAGAACCCCGAGCTCTGGGAGGCGCTACAGTCTCCGGGCACGCTCGAGCACGCCATCTATGAGGCGCTGGCTCACGGCGGCCTGTTCGTGCCGGCACTACGTGAGAGGGTGGCGCAGTTGATGAGCGCGGCGGCACCTGCCGGTCAGGTGGTGACTTTCCCGGATGCGGCGGAGGTTTCGGCGGCGCTGTGGCGCCTGGTGTGGGCTGGTGCGGTGACGAACGATAGTTTCGCGCCGATTCGGGCGATGCTTGCGGGCGTCCGCAGTGCGCATCCGACTCCGGCAGCCCCTGCGCGTCTGTCGCGGGTGGGTCGCCGCGGTGCGGGTCGTATTGCGGCGGCGCGCGCCTCCATGGGTAACGGCTTGGCGGGCGGTTACGGCGCTGATAGTTATGGTTCCAGCGGCTACTCTGCACCTGCCGCCGGGCGCGGTCTGCGTTCCCTGCGCGGCGGGCTCCATGCCGTCGCTCCCGCCGTTGCCCCGCAGGACAGCGGCCGCTTCTCGCGCGTGGACACGCTGTTGCAGGAGCCGGTGGAGGCGACGGTTGCGGCGCTCGCACGCGCCGACCTGCTGCTGGACCGCTACGGTGTACTGACTCGCGGGTGTCTGCAGGTGGAGGATTCTGCCGGCGGGTTCTCGCAGCTGCACCGGATCTATTCGGCGGCTGAGGATCGTGCGCTGGTGCGTCGTGGCTACTTTATTGAGGGTTTGGGTGCGGCGCAGTTTGCCGCCCCCGCAACAGTGGACCTGTTGCGTTCTACCGCCGATAGCCTCAGTGTTCCCGCAGGTCCACAGGGTTTTGGTGAGACACAGGGTTTTGGTGAGACACAGGGTTTTGGTGCGAGCGCCTACACCCCGCAGCGTACCGATATGGAGCAGGTGTACGGCACATTCACGGTGACCCTGCTGGCGGCGACCGACCCGGCGAACCCGTACGGTGCGGCATTGAGCTGGCCCGCAATTCCGTCCTTTGCTCACGAGGGTGCGGGCACGGTGAAGCACCGCCCGGCGCGTAAGGCGGGCGCCTGCGTGGTGCTGGTGGACGGCGCCCCGGTGCTGTACGTGGAGCGTGGCGCGAAGACCCTGCTGGCTTTCACCACCGACCCGGTACTTCTGGAGGCGGCGGCCCCCGCCCTGGCGCGCCTGGTGTCCGCCGGCGGTGCGGAGAAGATTTCGGTGGAGAAGGTCAACGATGTGGAGCTTTTGGGTACCCATACTTTGAGCGCCTCCGGCGGCGAAATCGTGGAGCATCCGGTGGAGGCACTGCGCGCGGCGCTACAGGCGCAGGGTTTCTATGCGACGGTTCGCGGACTGTCGTTGCGACGCTCCATTTAGCGCCCTCCGCGCAGGGTCTCAGATTCAGCCTCAAGTTAAGCTAATTCCTTCACCCTCAACCTGAACATCACAGAATCTGAGCATCATAATGCCCCGTACCCTCGTTGAAGGGGGTACGGGGCATTATGTTTCCCTACTCACGAACCGGGTGGTGTTCCCGGAGTCCACCACGTCGCAAGCGGCGTGGTGGAGGAATAACCGCCCGGATGTCCACGCCGCCTTTGCCGTGGAGCACATAACCAAACATCGGAGCGGGAAGTCCTACGTTATTCTGTCGCCTCTTGAGGTGACTAGTAGCCGCCGGTGAGGGTATCCACGGCACCCAGGCACAGGTCGATAGCTTCTTCGAGCCCGAGCCCGCGGGAGCGAACGGTGCGCTGATCACGGGGGTTGAGTTGCACGACATGCAGGGCAAAGTAGTCAACGAGCTGCAACCAACCACCGAGAATGACGCGGGTGCGGTCGTTAATTGGCATGCCGGTGCGCTTGAGCATCCATTCGAGGTAGTCGGTGGGGTTGTTCGGGAAGTCCTCCCCACCGGGGGTGGGGACACCGGCTACGACGAGGAAGTACGTGCGCAGTGCATTGCGCAGGGCCTCTTCGGGGTTTTCGTGGTGCTCGCCCAGGGCTTCGAGGACTGCTTTGGCTTCGCGTCGGGTGACGGCGGCAGCCAGGGAGTCCTTGCCGGGGAAGTAGTGGTAGAGCAGGGCACGGGTGATGCCGGCATCGCGGGCGATAGCGCTCATGGAGGCGCCCAGCACGCCGCGGCGAGCAAAATGTTCCGCAGCAATTTTCAGAATTTGCTCTTCACGTTCGTGCGGTTCCATACGCAAAGCACCGGTGCGAGGCTCTGCATTCTTTTGTGAATGTTCCATAACCTCTCCTTCTTTATTTTCCGGTGTTTTAGAATTGTCCGATTGCATCGCTGTCATCGGGGCTGTTCCTTTAATCTCTGCATCCTTGCGCTGTTTCTGTCCCATTTCGACCCCTTCGTCCGACATTTCGAACTTCTGACTATTCATATGTCTACCAACATTCTGCAGTCAAATC
>CALGXU010000388.1 GCA_937935205.1 uncultured Rothia sp. | reverse complement strand
GGCTTGGCTGATGCTACGGCTGCCGAGGGTGAGCATGCGGGAATGTACCTGTGGCGCGGGGACATTACCCGTCTGCAGGTTGATGGCATTGTGAATGCGGCGAACTCGCGTTTGTTGGGTTGTTTTATACCTCAGCATCGTTGCATTGATAACGCTATCCACCGCGCGGCAGGGGTGGGGCTACGGGCTGAATGCGCCCGGGAAGTGGCGCAGCGGCCTATGCCGGAGCCTACCGGCTCGGTGATGGTGACCGGTGCGCATCGTCTGCCGAGTCGCTATGTGCTGCATACGGTTGGTCCGATTATTGCCGGGGAGTTGACGGATTCTGATCGGTGGGCTTTGGCTTCTTGTTACCGTTCTTGCCTGCGAGCTGCGATAGAGCGGGGTATGCGTTCTGTGGCTTTGTGTTGCATTAGCACCGGCGAGTTCCGCTTCCCTCAGGACGAGGCTGCACGTTGTGCGGTTGAAACAATCCGTGAGGAGCTGGAAGCGGCACGCGTGGCGCATCAATCAGCGCCTGCGGTGGTTTTCAATGTGTTCACTGAACGCGATGAGCAACTGTACACGGAGCTTCTGCTGGGGTCGTAGGTCTAGGGTCATCGGGATAAGGATTTATTTCTCGTGTACTAGCCTCTGGGCTCTACCCCGGTATTTGGGCTCATGTTGTGCTTTGAGCGGGTACCCACACTCTCCCAATGTGGGGGAGTGTGGGTCTTGTTCCGCTTTGTAGCGCGCGACTAAGGGTTATTGAGACCTTCATTAAGGCAATAAAAAAGCGGTGGCAACTAGTGTGTTTGTGTGGGAGTTTTGCTAGAATTTAGGGGACGCGACTTGTCCACTACCGGGTGAGCCGTTCACATCCTTGACATCTCATAAGGAGAACAATTCATGGCTGTTATTACCGCAGTTCACGCACGCCAGATCCTGGATTCCCGTGGCAACCCGACCGTTGAGGTTGAGGTTCTGCTCGAAGACGGTGCTTTCGCACGCGCAGCTGTGCCCTCGGGCGCATCCACCGGTGAGTGGGAAGCTGTTGAGCGCCGCGATGGCGACAAGTCCGTATACCTGGGCAAGGGCGTTCTGGGTGCAGTGAAGTCTGTTATCGAAGAAATCGCTGAAGAGGTCATCGGCATTGAGGCTTCCGACCAGCGCGCTGTTGACGCAGCCATGATTGCTCTGGACGGCACCAACAACAAGGGCAAGCTGGGCGCAAACGCAATCCTGGGTGTCTCCCTGGCTGTTGCTAAGGCTGCTGCTGAGTCCGCTGACCTGCCCCTGTACAAGTACCTCGGCGGCCCGAACGCTCACGTTCTGCCCGTCCCCATGATGAACATCCTCAACGGTGGTTCTCACGCAGACTCCAACGTTGATATTCAGGAGTTCATGATTGCTCCCATCGGCTTCGACAACTACTCTGACGCTCTGCGCGCAGGTGTTGAGGTTTACCACTCCCTGAAGTCCGTGCTGCACGACCGCGGCCTGGCAACCGGCCTGGGCGACGAGGGTGGCTTCGCACCCAACCTGGAGTCCAACGCAGCTGCACTGGACCTGATCGTTGAGGCAATCGAGAAGGCTGGCTACAAGCCGGGCGAGCAGGTTGCACTGGCACTGGACGTTGCATCCTCCGAGTTCTACAACGACGGCGCATACGAGTTCGAGGGCCAGAAGAAGTCCGCAGCTGAGATGAGCGCATACTACGCTGACCTCGTTGCAAAGTACCCCCTGGTTTCCATCGAGGATCCCCTGGATGAGAACGACTGGGAGGGCTACAAGACCCTGACCGAGCAGATTGGTGACAAGGTCCAGATCGTCGGTGACGACCTGTTCGTGACCAACCCCGAGCGCCTGGCTCGCGGTATCGAGAACGGCGCAGCAAACGCTCTGCTCGTGAAGGTGAACCAGATCGGTTCGCTGACCGAGACCCTCGACGCAATGGAGCTGGCACAGCGCCACGAGTACCGTTGCATGGTTTCTCACCGTTCCGGTGAGACCGAGGACGTCACCATCGCTGACCTGGCTGTTGCAACCAACGCTGGCCAGATCAAGACCGGTGCTCCCGCACGTTCCGAGCGCGTTGCTAAGTACAACCAGCTGCTGCGCATTGAGGAAGAGCTGGGCGACGCAGCTGTTTACGCTGGCAAGTCCGCATTCCCCCGCTTCAAGGCATAAGTTACTGAAGCATCCGACCGCGTGAGCGGTTAGACGTTAAGGAGGCGGTGCTACCCCGTAGGGGAGTGGCACCGCCTCCTGCTCTGTGCCTGGGTTTCTTGAGCTTAGGGTTCCTGTGGAAGGCCGGTCATGCAGGGTGTAGCATGATACAAATCATTACGTCCTGTACCGTGTAATGACTCGGTTTTTCCTTGTCAGAGGCATATAATCTTGGGTATATACTCACTCACACTTCATACTTTCAATTGGTTAAGGCGTCAATGACGACTTAAACCTATGAGCTCACTTGGGGCTCTCTTATCGACTACTCGGGTCGTACCTGGCTATATCGTGATGTGATTCATGACAGATAGTTACGGTGCGGCCCTATTTTTATGTGTCGATAGTATGCTTCTCACTCACACTTCATATAGGAGAATCATGGCAGTCTGCTATCTCATCCTTGCCCATAAGTATCCCGAGCAGTTCAAGAAACTGGTGGGACACATCTTGGCATCAGGCGGTAAGTGCGTCGCACACATCGATAAAAAAGCAAATCAGGAAGACTTCTACGTTGAGGGCGTATCTTACGTCCGTGAACGTGAAAACGTGCGTTGGGCAGGTTATTCTGCTGTCAAGGCAACTCAAAAAATGCTTGCCCAGGCCTTGAAGGAATATCCGGAGGTAACTCATTACGCATGCATTACAGGGCAGTGCTATCCCGTGCGTCCTCTCCGCGAATACGCTGATTATCTTGCCCGACCCGAAAATCTGGAGCATTCCTGGGTAAGCTTCTATGCGCTAGCCCCCGGAATGCGTAACTACGTTTTGGTGCAGTACCGAGAGTATAAAGATTTTGAGGCCCTATTTCCTGAGGGAACCCTACGTGACCGTGTACGTAAAATCTACTACAAGATTTCCCGTATGTTTCCGCGCAAGAATTTGCCTGTCCAGTTTTATCAGGGGTCGGCTTATTGGACGATTTCCCGCTCGGCCGCTCTTCAGGTGATGGACTTTTTGAAGACCCCGAAGGGTCGAGAGGTTACCAAAATCTTCCGCTCTGCCCCTATGCCTGATGAGATGTGGATGCAGAGCGTACTCCTCAATACGCCTGCTCGTGAGAATGCGGAGGCTTGGGCAACCGATGGCCAGCTGGCGCCGGGAACAAAGGGCTCTGAGAATCACGCAAACCACCACTACATTGATTGGAGTAGGGGAGGAGCTCACCCTGAGGTGCTCACTCTGAAAGATCTCCCCGTTATCTTAGAGTCGGGCAAGTGGTTTACTCGCAAGGTCGAGCCCGAGGCTTCTGCCGATCTCATCAAAGCCTTGGATGCTATTCAGGCTGGATAATCAGGCTTTATGGTTCGACTGTAATCAGAATTTAGCGGAGGCGGTGCTACCCCGTAGGGGAGTGGCACCGCCTCCTGCTCTATGTTGAGGTTAGTCACGGTGTTGAGGCTAGTTGCGGCGGCAACGCACGAGGTTCAGCCCATACGATGCCGCATGTAGCGGCCACAACATAGCGCCGGATAACCCCAACAAACCCGGTAGAATATGAAGGAAGCGCTTAGCGGTACAGAATGGAACGAGGGATAGAGCAATGAGCCAGCGAGCAAACCAGCAGACCCGGTCGCACTCTAAGATTTCCACCGAACCCGCTCAGGGCGCTGCCTCCTCCGATGCGTCGCGTGGCGCCGCGAAGGAAGCTCGCACCTCCCTGTTAAAGAAGGCAAGCGCTCTTTTCTTTGGCGTGGGTTTGAGCGAGCGTCACCCTGAGCGTGAACGTCAGGCGCAGGCTCGCCGTGAGGAGCGTGCCCGCCGCCGCGCCGCAGCCCAGCAGGGCCGTGAAGAGGGCGGATACGACGCCCCCGTGGCGGCTCATATGTTCTCCGGCCGTAGCTTCCTGACCGCTGTTGTGGTGGGTGTGATTGCGCTCGGTACCGCATACCCGGTGGTCACCTACTTTGACCAGGACCGGGAAATCAAGCGAATCAACACGCACATTTCCCAGCTGCAGCAGGAGAACGCCCAGTTGAAGGCGGAGCAGACCTGGTGGAACGACGATAACTACGTTCGCCAGCAGGCACGTAGCCGCCTCTACTATGTGAACCCCGGCGACACCCCCTACGTGGTTACCGGCATTACTGAGGACTCCACGAAGGCTGACGGCACTTCTGCGAACGCGAAGAACGCCCCCGAGGACGCCTGGACCACGAAGATCTGGGATTCTCTCGAAAAGAATTAGCCCCAGCCACCGGCAGGAACCCTGCCCTGGCAAGAACCCGGCAAGCACCCGGCATAAGCGGACGAGGCGACCCCTCGCTCCAGAAACTTAGGATTATGAGCACCGAAAACACCATTGAAGAGCTGAAGGCACGCACCCCCGGCGGCTTCGGCGTAACTGTTGAAACCCTGACCCCCACCGAGCAGGACATCCGTGTTCTCTCCGCACAGCTGGGCCGTAAGGTCCGCGACGTGATTGAGATTCCGGCACGTTGCGTGTGCGGTAACCCGCTCGTGGCTGCTACCGCGCCGCGCCTGAGCAACGGCACCCCCTTCCCGACCGTGTTCTACCTGGCGCATCCGGTGATTACCGCTGCGGCTTCCCGTCTGGAGGCGGGCGGCCTGATGTACGAGATGACCGACTCGCTGGCTGAGGACGCCGACCTTGCGGCAGAGTATGCTACGGCCCACGAGAACTACCTGGCTGAGCGTGAGCGCATCCGCCTGATCAGCGGCACCGAAGAGGTCCCGGAGATTGACGGCATCTCTGCCGGCGGTATGCCGACCCGCGTGAAGTGCCTGCACGCCGTTATCGGCCACACCCTGTCGGTGGGTCGCGGCGTGAACCCGATGGGTGACCGCGGCCTGGACGCTATCGCCGAGTGGTGGACCCCCGAGGTCTGCTCCTGCGACCCCGCGTGGCGTGAAGAAGCCTAAATATTGATTCTGGTGCGCCCGCATCGTCGTAAGGGACGGTGCGGGCGCATAATAGATAGAAGAAAGAGCGCCGAAAAGCGAAAATTTTTCGCATGCGGCGCTCGCTGTGCCTTGGGCACTGATTGGTATTGAAGACCTGAAAGGAACCCACCGTGCGCGTTGGTGCGATTGACTGCGGTACGAACTCTATTCGCCTGCTGATTGCTGATTCCACTACTGAGGTGGTGGACGGGGTTGAGAAGACCGTCCTGAAGGACGTTGTGCGTGAGATGCGCATTGTGCGTCTGGGTCAGGGCGTGGACGCGACCGGCTGGCTGGCGCAGGAGGCGCTGGACCGTACTTTCGCTGCGGCTCGTGAGTACGCACAGTTGCTGAAGGAGCACGGCGCTGATTCGGTGCGTTTCGTGGCGACCAGTGCGACTCGCGATGCGGGTAACCGCCAGGTGTTCGTGGACAGTATCCGCGAGATTTTGGGTATTGAGCCTGAGGTTATTAGCGGTGATGAGGAAGCCGCACTGTCCTTCGCGGGTGCGGTGCGCGCTGTCGGTTACGGCGATGGTGACACCCTGGTGTTCGATCTGGGCGGCGGTTCGACTGAGTTCGTGCTCGGTGACGAGTCGGGTGTGAAGGCTTCCCGCAGCGTCAATATTGGTTGTGTGCGCCTGACTGAGCGTCACATGCTCAGTGCCCCGGCGACCGAGTCGCAGATTGCTCGCGTTGAGGCTGATACTGACGAGGCTCTCGAGGTGGCGCGTAAGACGGTGCCCCTGCAGGATGCGCGCCGCGTGGTGGCTGTGGCTGGTACCGCGACCACTGTGGCTGCCGCTGCGCTGGGTCTGGACCGCTATGATTCTGAGGCTATTAACGCTCAGAGCTTCTCGGTGGAGACCGTTCAGAAGACCGCCCGCTGGTTGGCTTCGCTGAACCGCACCGAGCGTGAGGAGCTTGGCTACATGCACCCCGGCCGGGTGGATGTGATTGGTGCCGGCGCGACGATTTACGCCCGCATCCTGACCCGTCTGAATGAGATGACTGATGGTGCCGTGGATTCGGTGACCGTCAGCGAGCACGACATTCTGGACGGTATCGCTCTGTCCCAGCTGTAGGCTTGAGCGCTCGCGCCGTGAACCGATGGTGGTTCACGGCGCGGCTCAGCTTGAGGAGTTTTAATGTTCCATTCTGAGCGTCGGCGAGGTATGCCCCTGACCAGCTGGTCTTTTGCACCGTCTTTCGCCTGTGCGTCTCGTGTATCTCGTGTATTTGGTGTGCGCGCCTCGGTGGGTTCTGACCGAGGCGCTACTCGCCGCATCCCTAAGGTTGCAGCTTTGGGCGCCAGTGCCGCGTTGACTCTTCTGCCGTTGTGGACCCCGCTGGCGCCTGCCGCCTGGGCGACGGACCCGGCCCCTTCTGCTTCTGCGTCGCCGAGCCCTAAGAGGGAGGTGACGGCGACTCCTTCGCCGTCGGGTACTGCGGTGCCGAAGACTTCTGCGACTCCGAGCCAGGGCGCGTCAACCACGAATGGTGATGATGTCCGTCAGCGCGAGTACTGGCTGAAGGAGTACGGTATTACGTCCTTGTGGTCGCAGGCTACGGGTAAGGGCGTGACAGTTGCTGTGATTGATACGGGTGTGGACGGCACCCACCCGGATCTTGAGGGTAACGTGCTGCGCGGTTATGACGCTTCGGGCGTGGGTAGCGAGGACGGCTGGAAGGGCCTGGGTGCTGAGCCGATGCACGGCACGGAGGTGGCCTCTCTGATTGCCGGTCACGGCCACGATACGCAGGGCTATTCTGCGATTGCGGGTCAGCCGGGTAAGCCGACCGGTGTGATTGGTGTAGCTCCCGATGCGAAGATTCTGCCGATTTCGCTGAATATGGGTACGACCGGCGGTAAGAGCATTGATGAGCAGATCCCTGCGGCGGTGCGTTATGCGGTCGATAACGGAGCTCAGATTATTAACATGTCGATTGGCTCGAATAAGACGAGTTGGCCGCAGAGCTGGGATGAGGCGTTTGCCTATGCGGAGCAGAAGGGCGTGCTGATTGTTGCGGCTGCGGGTAACCGCGGTAGCGGCTTGACGCAGGTTGGTGCTCCGGCGACGATTCCTGGCGTGTTGACGGTTGGTGGTATTGACCGGAATAAGCAGGTTTCTGAGGGGTCGTCTACTCAGGGCATTTCGATTGCTGTGGTTGCTCCGAGTACGGATATGATTGCGGCAGCTCCCGGTAACGGGTACATGCTGTGGTCGGGTTCTTCGGCTGCTGCCCCGCTGGTGACTGGTGTTGCGGCGTTGTTGAAGCAGAAGTATCCGAAGGAGTCGGCGGCTCAGCTGGCTCAGCGTTTGATTGCTTCGGCTGATGATGCTGGTGCGACGGGCCGTGATCCGCTGTATGGCTACGGTGTGTTCAATCCGCAGGATGCGATGGCTTTGGCGTCGCCTGCGGTGACGGCTAATCCGTTGGGTTCGATTTCTGAGTGGATTGCGGTGCATCGTAAGCAGCAGGTGAGTGAGCCGACTCCGAGTGATGCTGCCCCGGTTCATGAGGAGGGTGAGAGCATCGTGAAGGCGGCTGCGCCGGATGCGCGTCGTCCTCCGGAGGATCGTGGCTGGTTGCCGCCGGTGATTTTGGCGGCGCTGGTGTTGTGGCTGACGATTATTACGGCTGGTTCGGTGCATCGTTTGCACAGGCTGCATGTGAGTGCGGGTGAGGCTGCGCGGATGGCTCGTGTGGCGGCGCATCATCCGGGTTCTCAGCGAGGTGCTCGCCGGACCTCTCGGTAACGCTGTTTGATGACGTTTTTCTGTTCGCCCGGGGCTGACTTTTGAGTTAGCCCCGGGTCTTGTTGTTTGAGTCTGGCTTTTGAAGGGGGAACGCCCCAATAAACGAAAATATCGAACATACCGCGCAAAAAACGGAAAGAGTGATTTAGACCGTAACCCGCATCACGAGATGAACCCTGTTCATATCTTCAAAACTTTTAACTTAGGGTCAGCTCAAAGGGGGCATAAGTGCGAAATCACCTAAACAAAGGCGTAAAATAAAAGACAACAGGTATGTGATAGACAGGCTCGTGCTGCTAGCCACTTCGCGTTGCGCAAGGACTTCCAGAGCGAGCCGCTTTGTTCGTCAGGGGAGCTTTCGGAACGAGCCGAAAGTTGCACATACCAACCTACCGGGGCTACCGAACCTCGGTACCTAAAGACTAGGAAGTAACAAAATGGCATTCACTAAGGTGGCACAGGACCGTCCTCGCGTCCTGATCGTCGGTGGCGGCTACGTCGGCTTCACCGTTGCTAAGAAGATTCAGAAGGCTATCAAGGAGACCGGTGGCGTCGTCACCATCGTTGAGCCGAACCCCTACATGACTTACCAGCCCTTCCTCCCTGAGGTTGCAGCAGGTTCCATGGAAGGCCGTAACGCAACTGTGCCGCTGCGCCAGCACCTGCGCGACACCGAGCTGATTCCCGGCCGCGTTGTCTCCATCAACCACGCAGAGCGCACCGCTGTTGTTGAGCCCACCGACAACGGTGAGCCCTTCGAGCTGAAGTACGACGAGATCGTTCTCGGTGCAGGCGCTGTGACCCGCGCATTCCCGATTCCGGGTCTGGCAGAGGTTGCTATCGGTCTGAAGACCATTGAAGAGGCAGTCTCCGTTCGTAACTGGGTTCTGGACCGCATCGAGGTTGCATCCATGCTGTCCGACGCTGAAGCACGCCGCCGCGCCCTGACCTTCGTCGTCGTGGGTGGTGGCTTCGCCGGTGTTGAGACCATCTCCGAGCTCGAGGACATGGCACGCGTTGCTGTGGAGCGCAACGAGCGTCTCTCCGTTTCTGACCTGCACTTCGTCATGGTTGAGGCTGCACCGCGCATCATGCCCGAGGTTCCCGCAGACCGTGCAGAGAAGGTTGTTGCAGAGCTGCGTGCACGCGGCATCGAGATCCTGCTGAACACCTCCCTCTCCGACGCAACCGATGGCAACCTGCAGCTGATCAACATGGCTGACAAGTCCCCCGCAGGCGAGATCAAGACCGACACCCTGATTTGGACCGCGGGTGTGGCGGCATCCCCGATGCTGAAGAACACTGACTTCCCGATCGACGAGCGTGGCCGCGTTCGCGTGAGCGCAGACCTGCGCGTCACCGGCGACGACGGCGTGGTCGAGGGCGCTTGGGCAGCAGGCGACAACGCAGCTGTTCCGGATCTCTCCGGCGGCGGCGTGGGCGGCTTCTGCGTTCCCAACGCTCAGCACGCTTCCCGCCAGGCTGTTGTTCTGGCTAAGAACCTGCTGGCTGCTCGCCGCGGCGAGCCCCTGACCGACTACTACCACGAGACCATCGGTGTTGTGGCAGGTCTGGGCCTGTGGAAGGGCGTTGCAAACTTCAAGGGCAAGACCATTGGCGGCCCGCTGGCATGGATTATGCACCGCGGCTACCACGGCTCTGCAATCCCCACCACCGAGCGTACCGTTCGCGTTATGACCACCTGGGCCCTGAACCAGGTCTTCGGCCGCGACACCTCCTCGATTCGCCACCAGCGTTCCCCGCGCCTGGCATTCCAGGAAGCAACCGGTACTGCACCGGCACGCCAGAAGGCAAAGCTCTAAAATAGCCTGACTTAGGGGTATGCCCCTGAGGTAGCGCATTTGAGATAAAGCAATGGGCGGTGTGGAAGACTTCGGTCTTCTGCACCGCCTGTTTTGCGCCTGGTGCTTGCGAGCTGTCTAGCTTAGCCACCCACCGGTGCTTTGCGTGGTGCTTGCTGCGGTGGGGCGCCGGGAACTGTTTGAAATGTGTTTCTGCTTAGATTCGAGTGCGTTTTCGTGGAATAATAAATATTTGTGTCCCGGACTGTTCGGGATACGCCCTCATAGTCCAATTGGCAGAGACAGAGGACTTAAAATCCTTGTGTTCTGGGTTCGAGTCCCAGTGGGGGCACAGTATAGACGCGCGTAGATGCGCGGTATAGATGGGCGGCGGCTCTTCCCGTGGGGGAGGGGCCGCCGCTTGCGTGTCTGAAGGTTTATATGTCTGGGGTTTTGTGGGGTGTTTTTAGGGTTAAAAGGTGATGCCCCCGACCCATACTATCGGGGGCATCGCAAAGTGGCGGTGCGGGCTATCGCATTCCGCGCACTCTCTTCACCGCGGGTAGATGCGGTCGTCCTCTGCCGGAATGAGGGCGGCCGGCGGTGAAGTCTGGTGAACCTATCGGTGATTGCCTGCCTTGAGGTTATGCGTGGAGGCAGGAGGTGGTTCAAAGCTTACTTGCGCCGCGCGGTGATGAGCGCGTCGATGGAGAACTTGCCTGCGCCGGTGAGAGCGAGGGCGGCGGCTACTGCGGCGAGGGTGAGGACGTATTCGTAACCGCCCTTAGATGCGGAGAAACCTGCTGCGAGGTGGACGAAGAAGAGCGCACCGCTCATGGATACGACGGATGCGGCTGCCGCGATGCGGGTGCCTGCACCCAGGATAATCATGATGCCGCCGACCAGTTCGGTTGCCATGGCGAAGTATGCTGCTGCGGCTGCCATGGGGATGCCCATTTGTTCGAAGGAAGCGATGGTGCCCGCGGGGGTCCATTCGAATGCTTTCTGGGTTCCGTGCATGATCATGACGAAGCCGAAGACGAGTCGGAGGATGAGCAGGCCGGTGGATTTCATGGTGTCGTTGTTCATGCATTCAAGCTTGACAGGTAAAGTTTTACACTTCAAGTAAATTCAGTTCGTAGAGGAAAAAGGGTGTAAAAAGTGGTGAAAATGGGGCTAAAAAGTGACCTGCGCCCTAAAAATAGGGGTTTTAGATGACGTTTTGTGACGGCGCTCTATGCTCAAAAAACACCCGCATACCGTCTGCAGGAGCTCAAAAACGTGAGACCCTTAAAGAGACACAGCCGCAGACGCACCCCAGCCTGCATGGGGAAGCAGAGTCAGAAAGGCACAGCATGCAGACTAAGCCCTCCATCGTTGCCGTCGATATGGATGGCACCTTCCTCACCGACTCTAAAACTTTCGATACCGAACGTTTCTCGCGCAT
>CALGXU010000387.1 GCA_937935205.1 uncultured Rothia sp. | reverse complement strand
GAGGTCGGGGTTCTCAGAGACGATATCGTGCACCACCGCGGAGACGCCACCCTTGAGGTAGGGGTAGGTGGACTCCATGATGATGGCGACATCAACATCCGGGTACTCGGGATCGGTGTAGTGCTCTCCGGGCTCCGGAAGCTGCAGGGGAGCATAGTGGTTTCGGTACATCTGTTCAGTCATTGGTTGTGTCTTTCACGGGCCGTGCTACGTGGTGTGTTCTTGGCAGGGCCCGCAGAACGATGTCTGCGGACCCGGCGTGCGGGCAGGCATTACCAGGCGAGTGCGCGGCGCCAGAAGAGGGAGTATTCGGGTGATTGCCAAGCCTGACGGTACACCCGGTAGCAGGCGTACGCAAGGACTGCCTCGCCCACGATGATGGGCAGGTATCCGGTCTCGTTCGGCAGGATTGCGAAGCAGATCATGAGCAGAATGAGGTGCGCCGCGGAGAGCACCTGCACGGTCTTGAACATGGTCATGTACTCAATCTGGTAGATGAGCAGGGCGACGGCCACGAAGAGGAAGGCGACGACCAGACCCATCAGCGCCAGCGGGAAGGAATTCGGCATGAAGATGAACATCAGGATGCCGGTAATGATGCCGCTACCGATGTAGACGAGTAGCGAGTTGCGAATCGAACGGTCGGAGGCACGGGTGGCCTTGTGTGCCTCTTCGCGAACGCGGTTGTAGGGCAGGCGCTCGAACACGGTCCACAGGTACTGAATCGCGTCATTGACGCGGTCGGCCTCTACCACGAAGAAGTAGTTGTAGGCGATCACGGCGGGAATCAGGCTCATGTAAATGGCCACGACGTTAATCTCACCGGAGGTGGCCAGGAAGAGCATGTACTTATCGGCCCAGATGATGGAGCCGGTCAGGAAGCCACGCAGAGCATCCTTTGCGACGTCCTTGAGCGGAATGTGCGCAAAGTGGAAGAGGTGCACAAGGTTCTTACCCAGGCCAATCAGCAGGATAAGCGAGCCAACGAGCGGCAGCAGGAACCAGCTGACGGGGAAGAAGTACAGCGCCAGAGTGTAGCCAAGCCAGGAGATGAACCAGATAACGCGGTTCTTCGCAAGGTTGGGGATGACCAGCAGCTGCGCGAAGGCAATGTTGAGCACGCCGAGCACGAAGAAGGCACCGATGGCAGTCGCGTTCCACTTCAGTACGAGGGCAACCGGAATTGCGAAAAGCAACACCAGCGGCATGGTCACGAAGAAGAGGTAGATCCAGTTGCGGCTGAACGCGGCTAGGTCGCTGATGTCCTGGAACTGGGGT
>CALGXU010000386.1 GCA_937935205.1 uncultured Rothia sp. | reverse complement strand
AGCGTCCGGGTGACGGGTGCCCCTGCGTAGGCGCGGAGGAAACATGCGGCGTGCCATCGCAACCAGCGGGGCGAGAACGAACACCGCACCGCAGAAGCGATTTAGCGTCCAGTCATACCCAGCAGCTCATTCGCTCGAACGCGAGCCCAACGCTCCGCGTTCAGCACAGCCTCCAGCGTCAAATCAGCGTCAGAAACAGCCTCAGCGCTGCCGGTGTGCTCCTCCAGCACGCGCGCCACCGAATCGACAATGTCGGTAAAGCGAATCGCACCCGCATGGAATGCGGCAACGGCTTCCTCATTGGCGGCGTTGAACACTGCCGGGTGGGTGCCGCCAACCTTACCGGCGGCCTTGATCATGCGCACGGCGGGGAATGCTTCCTCGTCCAGCGGCTCAAAAGTCCAAGACGCTGCCTTCGACCAGTCACAAGCGGGCACGGCACCGGGGATGCGGTGCGGCCAGGTCAGACCCAGCGCGATGGGCAGAACCATGCTCGGCGGCGACGCCTGTGCAATGGTCGAGCCGTCCACGAACTGCACCATGGAATGCACAATCGACTGCGGGTGAACCGCCACGTCAATACGTTCCAGGTCCACGCCGAACAGGTGGTGTGCCTCAAGCACTTCGAGTGCCTTGTTGACCATGGTTGCCGAGTTGGTGGTGACGACCAGGCCCATGTCCCAGGTGGGGTGTGCGAGCGCCTGCGCGGGGGTCACGTCGTGCAGCTGTTCGCGCTTGTAGCCGCGGAACGGGCCGCCCGATGCGGTGAGGATGAGGCGGTCAATTTCAGCGTCGGTTCCGGAGGCGAGCGCCTGCGCGAGGGCGGAGTGTTCGGAATCGACGGGCACCATGGGGGTGTCCAGGGGCGAGGCGTCCACGGCGGCGCGTACGAGCGGGCCGCCTGCGATGAGGGATTCCTTGTTCGCCAGTGCCACGCGGTAGCCGCTGTTGAGGGCGGTGAGGGTCGGTTCCAGGCCGATGGAGCCGGTGATGCCGTTCAGGACGGTGTCCGCCGGGTGAGCGGCGGCCTGTACGGATGCTTCGGCGCCGTGAGCGATCTGCGGGGTGTAGCCGGTGGCGCCTGCTTCGGAGGCTACCGCCTCGATGAGTTCGCGGAGGCGCTGCGCGTCTTCGGCGGTGCCGCTGGTGGCGACCAGTTCGGCGCGCACGTGTACGGCCTGGCGTGCGAGCAGTTCGAGGGATCGGGAGCCTGCGGAGAGTGCGACGACCTTCAGCGGTGCGTCGGTAGCGGAGGCGCTGGTGCCTTTGAGCGCGGCGAGGTGGTCGATGACTTCCATGGCTTGGGTTCCGATGGAGCCGGTTGAGCCGAGGAGGGTGACGCGCTGCGGTGCGCGGGTGAGTTCTGTGAGGGCGTCGGTGAGGCGGTCGCGGCTGCCGCCGACGCGTGCTGAGGATCCAAACTTCATGGTTCTAGTGTCTCATGAGCTTGCGGGTGTATCCGGGCGTGTATCTGGGCGTGTAGCCTCGCCTCCGCATAGAAGAATCCCCCACCCTGTCATACGGGGCGGGGGATTCAACACATAACGTTTTAGAGCAAATCCTGCAGCAGCTCAATGCAGCGGTCCAGGAACGCATCCACCTGGGATTCCTCGTAGCTGACGGTGCCCGAGGCGGGACGGAACTTTGCGTGGCGCACCACGGAGGGATCCAGCGGCTCTTCGCTGTTGAGCTGGGCGTACACGCGGTCGCAGATGGCGTCCACGTCGCCGACGAAGTAGCCCATGTGGCGGCGCTTGCTGGGGCGGCGGAAACGCTCACCGGCGGGGCGTTCCAGGCGGCCTGCGAGTAGCTCACCGGTCTCTACAAGGGAGCGTTCCCAGTTGTCCAGGCCGTACGCCTCAATGTAGCGGCTGCGTTCGAGCTTGGCGAAGCGTTCCTCAATCTTTTCGAGGGCGCGGTCGACCACATCCAGCTGGTAGCCGCCGGGTTCTTCGCGGAAGACGACCTGGCGGATTCGTCGGGAGGTGTAGAGGTCTTCGGGTAGCTCGGAGGCTCCGCTGAGCTTCTCGTAGTCCTCGGCGAGGCGGGTGAACAGGCGGTCTACTTCACTGCGCTTGTAGCCGGGTTCGGTTTCTGCTGCACGGGCAAATCCGCCTCCGTGGGTGGTGCTTGCCAAAGTGGGCTCCTCTCGACGATTGAACTTTAAGAATACCAATGCGCAGGCTACCTGGTGCAAGGTGGGCGGGCGGTGTCTTAGATATAGGCCTATTGCCCTTCTGCGCAGCCGGTACGGCAAAGATGGATACAGCAGAGGCGGGGCGCCCCTCCCCCACTCGTGGGAAGAAACGCCCCGCCTCCGTAAGCGATAAAAGCTTCAGGCTTTAAAGCGGCATAATAAACCGGAAAATCAGGCAACCAGCCGCCGCAGCGAAAAGAATCGAGTCCAGGCGATCCATCATGCCGCCGTGACCGGGCAGGATATTCGACATGTCCTTCACGCCCATACGGCGCTTGAACACGGACTCAACCAGGTCACCGGCAGTCGAAGCGACCACCATGACCGCCGCCAGCGGAATAGCCCAGTACCAGGGCGAACCCATGACCGCCAAGGCGATAGCGCCAACAACCGCCGAGCCGACGAAGGAACCAGCCAGGCCCTCCCAGCTTTTCTTCGGGGAAATCTTCGGCGCCATCGGGTGCTTACCCCAATTCACGCCGGCAATGAAGCCGAACGTGTCATTGCAGATGGCCATCAGCAGAATCATGAGGACGCCGCGCTCGCCGTGGTCCGTCTGGAAGTAGACCATGGCGATGCCCAGCATCAGCGGCACCCACAGCAGAGCCAGGGCGCTACCGCTCAAAGACTTACCCAGTGAAACCTGACGGTCCGCACGCACAAGAGCAGAAGAGAGAAGCAGTACCAGCAGGCTCACCGCCAGGGCGATGCCCAGCCCGGTAAAACCGAACAGGTAAGACACCGCCACAATCGCGGCAGACAGACCACCCAGCAGATACTCCGGGATGCCGTAGCCACGGCGAGTATTGAGCACGTGCCCAATCTCCCAGGCGCCCAACGCTGCCGCGCCGGTAGCGATCGCAACAAAAATCGGCTGGTACATCAGACCCAGCGCCAACAGCACGCCGAAACCAACGCCCACACCAATGGCGGCGGGCAGGTTACGGCCAGCTTTGGCGCTGCGCGACTTCACCGGCGTCGCAGCGGTCTGCGGGGTCGGCTGTGGAGCAGGCGGCGCGCTTCTCTCTTCTTTCGCTTCTTTGCGTGCACTCATTAGGGTTTAGACCTCGAGCAGTTCAGCTTCCTTGTGCTTGTACAGTGCGTCGACCTGGTCGATGTGCTTCTTGGTCAGTGCGTCCAGTTCCTTCTCAGCACGTGCGCCGTCGTCTTCACCGATTTCGCTGTCCTTGACCAGCTTGTCAATGGCGGTCTTAGCGTGGCGGCGGACGTTGCGGATGGAGACGCGGGACTCTTCAGCCTTGTGGTTGACGAGCTTGGTGTATTCCTTACGGCGCTCAGCGGTCATTTCGGGCATGACAACGCGGATAGCTGCACCGTCGTTGCTGGGGTTAACACCCAGGTCGGAGTCACGCAGAGCCTTCTCGATAGCTGCCAGCGCGGTCACGTCGAAGGGAACGATCTTGACGGTACGTGCGTCCTCAACGTTGAAGGACACCAGCTGCTGCAGCGGGGTCGGTGCACCGTAGTACTCGGCGGTCAGGCCGCTGAAGATTGCGGGGTTCACACGACCGGTGCGGACCTTAGCGAACTCGGTCTTGGTTGCTTCGATGGTCTTTTCCATCTTCTCGCCGGCTTCGGCAAGGATTTCTTCGATCACGAAAGGATCTCCTTTGTCGGAATTCTGAGGTACCAGAATTGTCGGTGGGTGCGCGTTCAGCCCTCATGATTCCCTACCGATTCGCGGCGCATCCGAGGCGAAAACCGTAAGGATACTGCGAAATCGACGGGAAAGAGGCAGAACGTTTTATTTGATATAAGTCTAGACGGTACCGGCGGGCATAAGCGAGTTTTAGCGCTTACCCGCGCGGTACCGTCCAGAATAAGTCCGCACCATCAGGTACGGTCACAGTGTGAGGGGCGTTCCGTACGCCCAAACCTAAAAATTTAGGGGTTAGCGAGTAACGAGGGTACCCATCTTCTCGCCCAGAATTGCGCGGGTCACGTTGCCCTCACCCTGCATGCCGAACACGCGCATGGTCACGTTGTTGTCGCGGCACAGGGAGAACGCGGTCTGGTCCAGCACGCGGATGTTACGCTGCATAGCCTCATCGTAGGTGAGGTTGTACAGGCGCTCAGCGTTGGGGTCCTTGTTCGGGTCAGCAGTGTAGATGCCGTCCACGCCGTTCTTAGCCACCAGAACCTCGTCCGCGTGGATTTCCAGGGCGCGCTGAGCAGCCACAGTGTCGGTGGAGAAGTAGGGCAGACCCGCACCAGCACCGAAGATCACGACGCGGTCCTTCTGCATGTGGCGGATTGCGCGGCGAGGAATGTAAGTCTCAGCAACCTGCGGCATGGTGATAGCGGACTGAACGCGGGTGTCAATACCCTCCTGCTCCAGGAAGTCCTGCAGAGCCAGGGAGTTCATCACGGTGCCGAGCATACCCATGTAGTCTGCACGGGAGCGGTCCATGCCCGCCTGAGAGAGTTCAGCGCCGCGGAAGAAGTTGCCGCCACCGATCACGATGGAGGTCTCAACTTCGCCAACGGTTGCGGCGATCTGCTTAGCGATGCTGCGCACGACCTCGGTCGAAATACCGACTTCGCCGCCACCAAAAACCTCACCGGAAAGCTTGAGCAAAACGCGGCGGCGGCCGGTTTCGTCACGGTGCATCGGGCGGGGATTCGCTTCAGTCATGGTTCCTCCAGTGGCTTACCTAGGGATTGTTATGGGTGATCGGGGCGGACTCCTGCCGCCTAGTCCTTATCAAGGATACAGCAAAGCCGGGTAGCCACCACTGGTGACTACCCGGCTTCAGGCTATAATCCCAACCTCATACGATTTCCCTTACCGGGAACCCGCACTACGGGAGGGTAGAACTGCAGCGAGTCCTTATGCACCCACGCGGAAACGTGCGAATGCGGTAGCGGTTGCGCCAGCCTCGGACAGAACCTGTGCAACAGACTTCTTGGAGTCCTTTGCGAAGTCCTGATCGAGCAGGGTGTTCTCCTTGAAGAAGCCCTTCAGGCGACCCTCAACGATCTTGTCCAGAATCTTCTCGGGCTTGCCCTCAGCGATTGCGGTCTCGCGAGCAACGCGCTTCTCGGTCTCGATCTGGTCTGCGGGGATGGACTCGGAATCCAGGTACTTGGGGCTCATTGCAGCAATGTGAACTGCAACGTCGTGTGCGATCTCGTCGGTGTTCTCACCGGAGACAGCCAGCAGAACGCCAACCTGTGCGGGCAGGTCCTTGGAGGTCTTGTGCAGGTAAACTGCAACGTTCTCGCCCTCAACGCGTGCAACGCGGCGGACAACAATCTTCTCGCCGAGCAGTGCACCAGCGTCGGTGGTCAGCTCCTCAACGGTCTTGCCCTCGTAGGATGCAGCCTGCAGCTCTTCCAGGGTGGAAGCGCCAGCAGCAATAGCAGCCTCGAGCACGTTCTGGCCGAAAGCGATGAAGGGGTCGGACTTTGCCACGAAGTCGGTCTCGGAGTTGACCTCGATCATGTAGCCAACGCCGTTCTCAACGCGTGCAGCTACCAGGCCCTCAGCGGTTGCGCGACCCTCGCGCTTGGTGATGCCCTTCAGACCCTTAACGCGGATAATCTCGGCAGCCTTCTGCTGGTCGCCGTTAGCCTCGTCCAGAGCCTTCTTGACGTCGAGCATACCTGCGCCGGTCTTCTCGCGCAGTGCCTTGATGTCTGCTGCGGTGTAGTTCGCCATTGTGAACTCCTTGTGTTGCTGTAATAAATCGGGATGACATCCCGGTGGTACATATGGCGGACGGCGCCGCGCCCAGGTCAGGGCGGGCGCCGTCCGAACGTGGTCCCCGCGGGTGGGGGCCACAAAGCATAAAGCTTAGTGGGCTAAGGAAGCTTACTTAGCTGCCTCTTCAGCCTTTGCAGCCTCGTGCTGCTCCAGGAGCTCACGCTCCCAAGCTGCCAGGGGCTCCTCAGCTGCTTCAGCCTTGCCGTTCTTCTTAGCGTTGCGCTCGATCAGGCCGGCTGCCACTGCGTCAGCAATCACGCGGGTGAGCAGGTTGACGGAGCGGATAGCGTCGTCGTTACCGGGGATCGGGAAAGCAACTTCGTCGGGGTCGCAGTTGGTGTCGAGGATAGCAACAACGGGGATGCCCAGCTTCTGAGCCTCGTTAACTGCCAGGTGCTCCTTCTTGGTGTCAACAACCCACAGGAGGGAGGGAACCTTGGACAGGTTGCGGATACCGCCGAGGGTCTTCTCGAGCTTCTCGAACTCGCGACGCATGAGGAGCAGTTCCTTCTTGGTGTAGCGAGAACCTGCTACATCGTCGAAGTCAATCTGCTCGAGTTCCTTCATGCGCTCGATGCTCTTGGAGATGGTGCTGAAGTTGGTCAGCATACCACCGAGCCAGCGGTGGTTCACGTAGGGCATGTTCACGCGGGTTGCCTGCTCAGCGATAACTTCCTGAGCCTGCTTCTTGGTACCCACGAACAGGATGTTGCCACCGTGTGCGACGGTCGACTTAACAGCCTCGTATGCCTTGTCGATGAAGGCGAGGGACTGCTGCAGGTCGATGATGTAGATGCCGTTGCGCTCGGTCAGGATGAAACGCTTCATCTTGGGGTTCCAACGGCGGGTCTGGTGACCGAAGTGAACGCCGGAGTCCAGCATTTCACGCATAGTTACGACGGGCATGTCGTCTCCTTTGTGGTGCCGCGCGGACCTCCCATTCGGGCTAGCCCAACGCGCGCATAGTAGTTATCAGTTTTTCCTGGCGGCGGTTAGCGTTCACGGTAACCCGGTCAGCTCAGGCCCTAACCACCCCGTGTGGGTGGACCGAAGGTCCCTTATCGGCTCCCCGATTGAGGATGCCGCTCACGCCGCGCGTCGTCAGTGATGCTGTGCGGAGCCCCTCGAAGAGGGAGAATACCGGCGCAGGCACACTGCAATACGACATTGTACCGTATATTCTGCGATTAATCCGCCGGATTGGGGTTAAAACCTGTGCAGGTGCGGCGGGTGTGTGCAGGGGCACTGTGGATAAAGGATTTTAAGCCGGATTCGGCGGGGTTATCCACAATTTTTCGCAGGTTACTGCGGGGCGGGGCGATTCGTGATGTGCTCAGAAGATGAAGCAGAACATGAAGACATTAGAGGGAACGCTACGGCGCGCGATGCTGGTGGCGTGCTGCCTGCTGGGTGCACTTGTGAGCGCGGGCGGGCAGATCTACGCCGGTAGTCAGGACTATTCAGGCGGGGCTGGTTTTACAGACCGGGCTGGTTATGTGGACCGGACAGGTT
>CALGXU010000385.1 GCA_937935205.1 uncultured Rothia sp. | reverse complement strand
GTACGCGGAAGCCTCCGGGGTGAGCGCCTCTTCTTCCGGTGCGTTGTGCATCGGTGCGCCGTCCTGAGCGTCTTCGGCACGCATCGCGTTCATCGACTCCTCAACGAGGGTGCGGCGAAGCTCCGCCACCAGGGAGCGCAGGGTCGCGGGGCGGCGCACGCGGGTGATGGGCACGTCCGTGGAGTCGCCGACCGCGTCGGTGGGCAGCACGAAGTCGAAGAACTCGCCGGGTGCCTGATCGTCATTGCGCACGGCGGTGAGCACGAGGCGGGTGCTGGCTCGGGTGGCGGCGACGGCGAACATGCGCAGCTCGTCGTGGCGGGTGTCGCGCACGCGTTCGGGGTAGCTGCGGATGCGGGCGGGCGGCACCGGCTGCTCGCTCTCCCCCGCCTGCTGTTCTGCCTGCTGGGCGCGCTGGCGGATGCGCGCATCGCACAGGTCCACAAGGTCGCCGGTGCTCAGCAGGGAGCCGCGCACGGTGGTGTTGGGCCAGGTGCCCTCCTGCAGGCCGCATACATATACGGTGCGCCAGGATTGGCCTGCGGCCAGGGCGGGGGTGAGGATTTCCACCGCGTCCTGGCGTACGCCGCGGGCGGCCAGGGTGTCCATGGGTAGGTCCTGCGCGTCGATGAAGTCGAGGAACTGCTCGGCACCGGCGCCGCGCATCTGCTCGTCGAAGCGGTCGGCGGCTTCGAACAGACCGATCATGGCGTCGAGGTTGCGGTGGGCGGCATCGGCGTCGGGACCTGTGCCGCGTGACTGGGCGACCCAGGTCTTTTCGAGGCCGCTGGCTTCCCAGAGCGCCCAGAGCACTTCGGTGCTGGTGGATTCGGGGCGCGCGAGTGCTTTACGTCCGGCGGAGAGCACGGCTGCGATGCGGTGCACGGCGCGTCCTACGCCCTCTTCGGGGAGAGTTTCGGGGTGTAGCAGGGCGCCGAGGAGTAGGTCGTCGCTGGGGCGGTGGCCGCCGCTTTGCAGTTCGATGGATCGTAGCTGTTGGCGGAGTCGTCGCACGTCCATGCTGGATGCGCCACCGAGCCGGGAGGTGAGCAGGGTGATGGCGCTCTGCGCGCCGCCGAGGGGGTTGGCGCGGCTTTCTTCGGCGATGACGTCGTCGAGGCTTCGGCGCATCAGCTCTTCAGCTTCGGCGGCGCTGAGGGTTTCGTAACCGCTGCGCTCGGCCGCCTCCGTACCTTCTGCACTTTCTGCGGCGGGCATGTGCACGGCGGGGTTCAGCGCCTTCTCGCCGCGTTTGCGGGCGTAGACGAGCAGGCTGAGCGCATCGAGGAAGGGCCGTACGGCGGGCTCGTCGCGCACCGGCACGAGCGCCGCGGAGGTACGCGAGGGAATACCGTTCGAGGAGAGCACACGGCGGATACGCGCCACGTCCGCACTGCTACGCACGATGATGGCGGACTCGCGGTAGGGGTGGTTGCCGTAGATGCGTTCTTCGAGCAGCATTTGGGCGATGAGGTTCGCCTCGTCCTGAGAGCTGGAGAGCGCATACTTATACACACCGGCGGGTGCGGTGCGGTAGTGGGCGGGGTCGAGAATTTTACCATCGGCACCCAGGTGTAGCAGCGGCTCGTCGGCGGCGCCCCAGGTGAGGGCTTCGTCGGCGGGGGTGGTGTTGATGCGTCCAAAGGTTGCGGGCGCACTGTTCTTTACCCCCTCCTGCACACCATCCTTCGCGTCCTCCTGCTCTGCGGTGAGCGGCACGAATCGGGTGTAGCGCGGCAGGCGGCGGCGAATGTCCGCCACGAGCGGCATCATGAGTGCGGGCAGGCGGTACGAAGTGGTGAGCGTGCGGGTGCGCATGCTCGGGAAGCTTGTCTGCAGGGTGGTGACGAGGTCGGGGCGGGCGCCACGGAAGCCCTGGACGACGGCTTCGTCGCTGTAGGTCATGACAACCTGGGGGCCTTCAGCGAAGAGGTCGGGGTGGGTTTCGGTCAGGTGCGCGGCGTCTGCGGGGGCGACTTCTGCGGCGATGAGGCGCAGCAGCCGGTAGATGGAGGGGCTGAGTTCCTGCACGTCGTCGATGAGAATCAGGTCGTAGCGGCGGCGTTCTTCGGCGAGGAATTCGGGGGCGCGCAGTAGCAGCCGGCAGGCGTCGTTGATGAGTACTGCCGGGTCGTAGGCGTTTTTGGCGCGGAGGGCTCGCACGGCACGGTATTCGGTGTGCAGTTGGGCGAGGGCGTGCCAGGCGGGCTGGTTGTGTTCGGTGGCGAGGGCGTGTACGTCTTCGGCGGTGAGGTCGTATTCTGCCATGCGGTCGAAGAAGTCGCGGATTTCGTGGCGGAATCCGCGGGTTGCGAGGGCGTCGCGGAGTACGTCGGGCCAGGCGGGGCCGGGTGCGATGCATTCGGCGTGGTTGGCGAGTAGTTCGCCGATGATGACGTCTTGTTCGGGGCCGGAGAGGAGTTTGAGGTTGCCTTCTACGTCGCTGAGTAGTCCGCGGGTTTGGGCTCGTTTGAGCAGGTCGAAGGCGTAGGCTGCCCAGGCGCGGGTGGGTGCTACGGAGAGGCTGCGGTCGCTGGATGCGGCGATGGTGTCTCGCATGCGGGTCGCGGCGGTGCGGGTGGGTGCGAGGATGAGTAGCCGGGCGGGGTCGTTGCCGTCGGCGAGGTAGCGCAGGGCGCGTTCGGTGAGGTGGTGGGTTTTACCGGTTCCGGGGATGCCGGTGAGAAGTTGGGTTGTCATGGTTTCAGTCTATCGGGTGGGCGGCGGGTACGCCCCGCCGCCCGTCATGTGGGCTCGTCGGTTGCTTATGCGCCGCCCCGGCGACTTAATATACAGCCCCCGGGGGCTTATCCACAGCCGCGTGACCACCGGACGCGCGCCTCCTTCTCTACTGGGTTAGTCTTATAGCATGACCTGGATGAACGGCCTGCGCGCCACTTTTGACCTTGAAACCACCGGTGTGGACGTCACCACCGCCCGCATCGTGACTGCTTCCCTGATCCTGCTGGATCCTCAGGGTAATGTGGTGCGCCGTGGCGAGTGGCTGGCCGACCCCGGCGTTGAGATCCCCGCCGGTGCCGCCGCCGTGCACGGTATTACG
Organism: uncultured Rothia sp.; assembly: GCA_937935205.1. GTDB lineage: Bacteria > Actinomycetota > Actinomycetes > Actinomycetales > Micrococcaceae > Rothia. Next base: position 4,369 of record CALGXU010000385.1, on the reverse strand, counting down.
ACCGAGTACGCGCGTGAGCACGGCCGTCCCGCCCGCGAGGTCGTGTGGGAGCTTGCCGGCGCGATTGGTGCGCTGAACCTTGACGACGTGCCGATTATTGCGTTCAATGCCGCCTACGATTTTTCGGTGCTACATCACGAGATGTTGCGCCACAATATTGCCAACGGTGAGCTGCCACCGGGTGTGGTGCTCGACCCGTATGTTCTGCATAAGCACGTGATTCCGCGTAAGCGCGGCAAGCGCACCCTTGAGGTTCTTGCCGCCGAGTACGGTGTCTCCCTGGAGAATGCGCACACTTCCGCTGATGATGCCCTGGCGGCGGAGCGTCTGCTGGTGAAGCTCACCGAGCAGTTCCCGCAAGTTCTCAACGTGGATGCGCGCCAGCTGCACGAGCAGCAGATTCAGTGGGCGGCGGAGCAGGCGGCGAGCTTCCAGGCGTGGTTGCGCACGCAGCCGGGTAAGGAATCTGAGGTCATTGACGGCCGCTGGCCGGTGCGCCGCTAAACTCGCGCTCTCCTCCCTCAGCCGCCCACCATATCTCCCTCTTTACTGACGGGCTAACACTATCCCCGCCGAGGCTTCTCCCCTATGCTAGAAGGTGACCGCACCTGCAACGAATAGCACGTGAATAGCACGACCCGGAAGGCCTCTCATGGATGATCAGCCCCGCACTACCGAGCCGTACCCCGACACTAATACGCGCAGTATTTATTTGGGTTCTACCCGCCTGGCGCATGAGCATTTGGTGGCGCAGTCTCAGGTGGTGCTCCGCCTGGGCCGCATCCTGATGAAGTCGGGTGCGAGCGCCTACCGTATCAAGGCGTCGATGGCGCGTTTGGCGAAGGCTGTGGGGTTGAAGGAGCATCACGCGCAGGTGACCTTCACCGAAATTTCGACCTCTTCGTACACGGACGGTAATTTCCGTACCGAGGTGGCTGAGCAGCGCACGATGGGCATTAACGCTCATAAGCTGGATCAGTTGGGCAAGTTCATTTCTGAGCTTCCTGAAAAGATTACCCCGGCGGAGGCGAACGCCGAGCTGGACCGTATCGATTCGGCGAAGCCGCTGTACACCCGCTGGATGCTGGCGCTGGCCTCCGCGGTGGCCTGTGCCGGGTTCGCGTTCTTGAACCGTGGCGGTCCGGTGGAGTGCTCGGTCGTGTTCCTCGCCGCTGGTGCCGGCCAGTTTCTGCGTTCGACCCTGCTCAAGCGCGGTGTGAGCCACCTGGCCACCTGGATGGCGTGCGGTTTCTTGGCGGCCGGCCTGTACATTGCGGTTGTCAATGTGCTGGTCGCGGCGGGTTGGATTAGCCCGAACCATATGATTGGTTTTATTTCGTCGGTACTGTTCTTGGTGCCCGGCTTCCCCATGGTGACGGGCATGCTCGACATTTCTCGCATGGACTTTTTGGCGGGTATTTCGCGTCTAACCTATGTGGGTTTGTTGTTGCTGAGTGCGTCGTTTGCGGTGTGGGTTTTGGGTTCACTCTTCCACCTGCCGTTGGCTACTCCGGCACCTCTTACTCTGGATCCGACCCTGTATTTGGTGTTGCAGGTGCTTTCCTCGGGTGTTGCGGCGGCTGGCTTCGCGATGCTTTTTGCCGCCTCCCCGGTGGCGTGTGTGTGGGGTGGCGTGATTGCTGCGGTGGCGAACCCCGCCCGTATTCACATGGTGGAGGCGGGTATGCCCGCGCATATGGCGGCGACGATTGCCGTGTTTGGTGTGGGTATTTTGGCTGAGATTGTGGCGCCGCTGCATCAGCGTAAGTACACGCGTATTTCCCTGTCGGTGCCGGCGGTGGTGACGATGGTTCCGGGCGTGCCGTTCTACCGTTCCATGTCGCATTTTGCCAGTGGTGACATGTATTCGGCGGCGAGCGGTTTTGTGCAGTCCCTGCTGATTTTCATGGCGTTGGGTATGGGCCTGGCGTTTGTGCGTCTGCTCTTTGATAAGAACTGGCTGTTTGATCAGGACACTCAGGTGCTCAACCGTCTGGATACTGACCGGCACCTGCGTTAGCGCGTTGCGCATCCTTTCTGTTCCCTAACTTGTCTGTTGTGTTTTATCGTCACCTTTCGGTACGTTCAGGTGCTTGTCACCTGCGGTTCATCTGTAGCGCCTATGATGGTTAGGTACGGGACGCTAGTAGCGTGCGGGCTCCGTTGCCCATTGCACGTCGTCCCTTGTAATTCTTTAGTTCGCCGTCTCTGTTGAAAGGCACCGATACGATGATTCCTTCCTCTACCCACCCGCTGCACCACGAAGCCAGCGAGAAGCTGTTTGAGCGTTCTCGCGCGGTGATTCCCGGCGGCGTGAATTCCCCGGTGCGTGCCTTCAATTCTGTGGGCGGCACCCCTGCGTTTGCGGCGAAGGCTAAGGGCGCTTACCTGTACGATGCGGACGGCAACGAGTACGTTGACCTGGTCTGCTCGTGGGGTCCGTCGATTCTGGGTCACGCGCATCCGCAGGTGGTTGAGGCTGTTCAGCAGGCGGCTGAGCGCGGCCTGTCCTTTGGTGCGGCGAGCGCGCCGGAGGCTGAGCTGGCTGAGCTGGTGGTCAACCGTATTAACGCGGTGATTCCCGGCGCGATTGATCAGGTGCGTATGGTGTCGACCGGTACTGAGGCGACGATGACTGCGATTCGTCTGGCGCGTGGTGTGACCGGTCGCGACAAGATTATTAAGTTTGCGGGCTGCTACCACGGTCACGTGGATGCGCTGCTTTCTGAGGCGGGTTCGGGTGTGGCTACCCTGGCGCTGCCGGGTTCTGCCGGTGTGACTGCCGCAACCGCCGCGGAGACCATCGTTCTGCCCTACAACGACCTGGACGCTGTGCGTGAGGCGTTCGCGAACCACGAGGGTCAGATTGCCGCAATTATTACTGAGGCGGCGCCCTGCAACATGGGTGTGGTGACCCCCGAGCCCGGTTTCAACCGTGGCCTGCACGAGATTGCTCACGCGAACGGTGCGCTCGTCATTTTTGATGAGGTGCTGACCGGTTTCCGTGTGTCTTCGGCTGGTTACTGGGGTTATGCGGCTCCCGAGGATGGCAGCTGGGTTCCCGATATTTTCACGTTCGGCAAGGTCATTGGTGGCGGTATGCCCATCGCGGCGCTGGCCGGTAAGCGTGAGATCATGGAGCACCTGGCGCCGGTCGGCCCCGTCTACCAGGCGGGTACCCTCTCCGGTAACCCGCTGTCCGTTGCGGCGGGCATTACGACCCTGACCCTGGCTGATGCCGCCGTCTACGCGCACCTGGATTCGCGTAGCGCCCAGCTGCAGCAGGCGCTGACCGAGGTCTTCAACGCCGCCGGTGTAGACCACTCCATCCAGAGCGCCGGTAACCTCTTCTCGGTGGCGTTCGGTACCTCCGAAGCGGGCGTGCACAACTACGCCGACATCAAGGCCTCGGCAACCAGCCGCTACAACGCGTTCTTCCACTCTATGCTCGAATCCGGCGTCTACCTGCCGCCGAGCGCGTTCGAGGCATGGTTCGTTTCTGCCGCCCACGACGATGAGGCGATGGACCGTATCATCTCGGCTCTTCCGGCTGCAGCCGCCGCCGCTGCTTCCGCGTAAGGGTTCGAGAGACGTAAGGAGGTGAGCCGCTCATGGATTTGAGCGCTCTGGGACTGCCTATGGAGCAGCTACGCGACGTGTGGCTGATCGCCTTCATGGTGTACCTGGGCTTGTGCCTGCTGGTGGATATCGCCTACCCGGTGCCCATCAAGAAGGAGAAGGCGGCCGACCTGTATCTTGAGGTGTCTGGCTCGCCCGTTGATGAGGCGCGCCGCGCCACGGCGGAACGTACCGCGATGGGTGCGCCGCTAAGCTCCTCCCGTAAGGGTAGCGCCACGAAGAAGGCGAAGAAGAAGCTGGATTCTATTGAGGGCGCCGGCGTGATTAGCGGCTGGTTCCACGTCATCATGTATCTGTGGGCCTGGATTGTGGCGGTCTCCATCTTCACCCTGTACTGGGATATCGTGTACGACGGTATTCTGTTGCCGGCGCTGATTCTGCCGTTCTTCATGGTGTACCTGGGGGCGCTTTTGGGCCGCGTCCATTGGCGTGTCGCACGCGGTTACGGCGAGAAGGACCGTGCACTGGGTATGCCGCGTATCTACTCGGCGACGCTGGGTAAGTTGAGCGCTCCGTTCCGTGTGCGCGGCACGGTGCCGGGTGTGGAGCCGATTCGTGATGACCGCACCGTCTACTGGGTGCTCAACGGTATTGCGTTCCTGCTTGCTTTGGTTTTCTTGACCTCGCTTGCGGGCTGGAGCATCGGTGAGGATTGGGAAGCGATTTACATTGGTAACGCGTCTTGGTTCTTGGCGGCGGCGTATATTCCGCTGATTATCATGCTGCTGAT
>CALGXU010000384.1 GCA_937935205.1 uncultured Rothia sp. | reverse complement strand
CGTTGGCGGTAAAGAAAACACCCAACTGGGCTATTGCGGCAAGCAGTAACATCACGATGGGAATGTAGATGAGCATCTCAATGGTGTAGGACCCAGTTTCTGAGAGGCCACCATCGCGTGCTAGGCGAACCCGTCGTTTCATATCTGCTGTCTTCTATGGTTTAGAACGGCAGAGTCAGCTTGGGCAGCAGGCCACCTACGAAGGTGTTGAGTGCACTGTAGACCAGGGCGATGATGGCCAAGATGGCAATGGCCCAGATCAGGATTTCGATGGTTTCCATGCCGGACTCACGCTTAGCGTCCAGTCGAGCATTCATCTTGTCGTAGGCGCCTGAAATGTAGAGGCAGAGGTTGGTGTACAGCGCGTTCATGTGCTGATTTTTCCTTTCAGTTATCGGTGTGGTGTGATGTGCTCTCAACGCCACAGCCTTCATATCTTTATGAAGGCACCTGCCCAAGGGGCAAAAGCGTCATGAAGTAGGGCACATTTTCAATATTCTAAGGCTCCGATGAAGAACCTTAGGAATCCTTAGTGGCAGATACATCGATGACACGTGCCTTTTTGACCAGGCGTTTAATGTCCTCAGCTGGGACTTCAAGGCCCATGCTGGCAATGTACTGTTGAAGATTTTCAGCCAGAAGTTCCTGCGAGGGCGGACGCAGCTGATGGCGGTCAAGATAGATCCTCAATGCTGTTGCAAAATAGCGGCTACGGGAAATACCAAGCCTGTCAGCGCGCTCTTGCACCACAGCCATCTGTTCCGGGGTGAAGCTAGGGGCGGTCGGTACAGTATGCAACGTGCCTAAACGGACCTGCACTTCGGGCATCTGCGGGACCGTGCTCAGGTTGCGGCGATACGCGTCCAAGTAGTACCCGATTTCGTCCATGGATACTTCATCCACAGCCTTCAAATAGAGGTACCCCTGCTTATAGACAAACCCGGTTTCCTGCTGAACCGCCCAGCGGATACGAGGGATCAAATCCTTATCGATGGACAGGTTGTACTTCTTATTACGGGACTTTCCGCGTCCCTTGCTCACCGACCCGTCATAGGCGGCCAGCGGCGGTGACGGAGGGATCTGGGCTGCGGCGCGGTCCTCTCGTTCAGGCAATCCCTGAAGTCTGGTTTTAACATCAATGACCGGGCCCTGCTCCGAAACGTTCACCGGCTCATTCACAGCTGGCTCAACGGCAGGGATATCCTGCGTCTGAGCAGCAGAGAGAGTAGGCAAGTTAAACACGCGGGTTCGCTTGTTCGGCGTGGTTGTCATCTGCTTGGTTCTCCTTGCTCTATTCGCTCAGGTACTTTTCCAGGGCAATCACGCGCTGGAAGAACTCAAACGTAACCTGCTGGTAGTCATCGACCACACCATCAATATTCGAAGCGTGGAAATGCGGTAGCGGCTCAGTGGCCTCTTCTTCAACCTTGCCCTTACGGCCTAGCTGCTTCAGGCGCGCCAACGTGGATTCACGCACATCATCGCTCATCTCGTGCATGACCTTACCTTCACGGCGAGCGTCAACTGCTGCACCTTCAGCAGTACGGATTTTATGCTCGAACACCACGTCATCACGGCCGAAAATCTCGGCCAAATCAGCGCGAGCCTGCGCATCAATCTTCGTTGAACGTGCACCGGTACCGAACAGTACCGCGCCCACCAGCGTCAGCGTCGGGTTCAACGGCTTAATAGCTTCAAAACGATCAGCAGTAATATCCACACCCATCACGGATGAAGCATCCGGCTTCGTGGGGATGAGCACGCCAGTTGAGGAGGCGAAAGCGCTCTCGACCAAGATGCCCTCGCTGGGAGGGGTATCGATGAGGATCAGGTCATAATCCCCAGCAATCTGCTCCAGGCAGTAGCAGAAAATATCATGTAGCGTCGGTTCAGAATACGTCGTCGAGTTAAGCGCAATGACCTGAACTACGTTGGTGATCCTCATGCCACCGGGGACAACGTCCAGGTTCTTACGCACGTTTTTGATGACCGGCAGGGCGGTACGCTTATGCAGGGCCTCGGCCAGCGCCTCGCCACCATCGGCGTGGTCTCCGTAGCCGAGATCTTCGGCAAGGTTAGCCTGCGGGTCAAGGTCCACCAAGAGAATGCGGTACCCAGCCTCAGCCGCAATAGCACCAATATTGGCGGTCAAACTGGTCTTACCAGTGCCACCCTTACCGTTGCTGATGGTATAAACACGGCGCAAACCGTGGGCATACCCACGATGCAGCTTC
>CALGXU010000383.1 GCA_937935205.1 uncultured Rothia sp. | reverse complement strand
CAGAATCAAAACGCTTACTCTGAGCACTCATCTAACGCAGGCTCCCCTGCTGGACAGACCAGAAGGCAATTTCTGAAGCCCTCGATGCCGCCCGTCTGTACGGTGCACACCATTTCGTCTCCCCCGGCGTGTGGCACCTTGGAAGCGGCGAGAGGCACGGAATCGAGATGGACGCCCCGGTGGAGGTCTACGCCGCTAAGGTCTGGGCTCGCCCGTAGAGCACCCGCCGAGAACGCGCGCCCCTGTAGGTACCGATTGGTACCTACAGGGGCGCTGCTTTATATACGCATAACTGGGACATTACATGTCCCATGCAGGCGTTAGTTCTTAAAATTTGGCATAATTAAGTCATAACAACACGACACTACATCTTCTCTTGATTGGAGCCACCCATGACCCGCCCCGCCTTCACCCCTGAACTTTTCACCCATCCCCGCCCCGGTCTAACCCTTAACGAGGTATTCGCCACCGGAACCTCCGAGGGCAAAAACTACCGCGTGGTGGCATACCCTGCAATCACCGACGACATGGACCTTGCCGATAACCCCTACGCACCGCAGTGCAACGTAGCAGCCACCGGAATTCTGGAAGGCTGGCCAGATACGAAGTGCGACAACGAGCAGGTCGCCCTGGTACGCAACCTCATCAGCGAGCGCGGTTTGGAGTTTGCGCTGCGGTTTACCCGTGCGTTCATTGATGCCGATGCGGTGGCAGTGAAGACTGATGAAAGCTATCCGTGGGGTGAAACGGAATGTATCGGCTTTGGAGCTGGACGTGAGAGCGAGAATCGCATGGGTCCGCTGGACTGGCTGGAGTTTGTCGCCGGGTGGTGGGTTGATCTCGTGCTGGAGGTTCAGACGGCTTCGTATAACCACGACGGTTTCGAGTGGGTTTCTGCTGACTACACCTCTATGCCGAACTCCCAGTGTTCGAGTGATTCTGATGATGTGTTGCGCGCCTTGGAATTTTTTGAGGAGACGGTCGCCGGTGTGTGTGGAGATTTCGAGCTGGTGGAGGTGAAGGGTAAGCAGCTGGCAGCGGCTTAGCTGGTGGTGGTTTCCGTGGGGTGTTCCGCAGTGGAACGCTCCACGGAAACCACTATTTTTGATGTTGGGACATACTAATGTAGTTCATGGTTTGGTTTTTTTATATATGCCATACAATAGGCATAACAACACGGCAATATCTCAGCACCCAAGGAGAATCAATGAGTAACGGCTACGACCTCAGCGGCGCGCTCGCAACCCTCGAAAAGCAGGGG
>CALGXU010000382.1 GCA_937935205.1 uncultured Rothia sp. | reverse complement strand
CTCCCTCATGAGCGACTTCCCGGCGTACCGGGTTGGCTGGTTCTCACGCCTGGTCACCGGACTCAAACTCACCGCCGAAGAAATCGCGGCACGTCAGAGCGAATTTCTGACGCTGTTCTCCTCGCCCATCGGTCCGAGCGTGACCCTCGGCGTGCAGCATATTCACCGCCTCTGGACCAAAAACCCGCAGGCGCTGGATGCTACCGCCTTCGCCTACGCGGCACCCGCCGTATGCGCCGGAACCAAAGCAAACGCACTCAAAATCCTGACCATGCTCCAGGCGCTGTACCGGGCGGGCACCCTCGACGCTGCCGCCTGCGAAGACTCTGTAGTCATGGCGCTCAGCCACACCCACGCGCAGGTTCAAGCCGCCGCCCTCAAGCACCTCGAAGAATGGGTTCAGGCAGGCGCCGCAGACGATGCGAGTGCCGAGACTATCGTGTTTGCCGAGCGCGCCCGCGAACTCTACCGCGACTACCGACCCCAGCTCGATCCGCTGGTTGTGGCGCAGATTCAGGAAGAGGGCTCGCCGCTGCTGGCAGAGGCACAGAACACCGGCCAGGGGAGTAGTCAGGGAAGCGGTGAAGAAAGCGCCGAAGAAAACGCCGACCTCGCTGAAGCTGCTGACATTGAGGCCGCCGCCGCGGAGGCGCTCGCCGCCTCCCGCGCCGTAATCCACCGGTACTGGGACACTCCCGTGCGCCCCGTGACCGCATCTGACGTGCAAGAACGCGCCCGTGCGCTCCTGCACCACCAGGTCGCGCCCTGCGCCACCCCCGATACGCTCAACGAAGCAGACCAGCCCGAAACGCACGCCGGATGCGAGCTGGAGCTGGAACTGCTCACCGCCTACCTGCTCAGCGACGACGGCACCGCGCAGAGCCCGAACCTGCTCGAACAGCTTGTTCCCCTCTGCCTGAAAAAGCTGAACCATTGGGGTTTGGAGTGGTTCGACATGCGCGCACACATGACGGTTCTAGCCGCCGTCGGGAAGCTGCGTGAGCGCCCGAAGGCATCGGAGATGACCCCGAAAGAAGACCCCGGTACGGTGCCGAACCTGCACTACATGTACTCCCGTCACGCCGCGTTCTTCAGCACCGGCTTCAAGGAGTTCCTTGGCGCGCTGAAGAGCAGGCAGAGCTACACGCCGCTCGCCACCCCTGAACTGTTCGGCGGGTGGGTGCATCCGGATACCCTGGTGCGCCGGTACGCCAAGAACCTGGCTGACGGAGCCCCCATCCTGCGCCAGGATTTCACGGCGGCGATGCTGCGTGTGCGCGTGCCGGAGGTGTTGCCTCCGTACGCTACTGACGAGCAGCGGCAGGACGCGCAGAGCCGCCGCGCTGAGGCGCTGACCCTGCTTGAACGCCTCGAAGAGCAATACGTGAAGAACGCTGGGCAGGACGCTCCGCGCTCTGCTCCTACCCAGATTCGCGTGCTCCGCTCCGCCCTTGACGGTACCCTCGCCACCGGGCGCGTCAACCCCTACCTGGAATCCATTACGGTAGCCCAGAGGGAAAAGAGCTGGGGCCTTCAGCTGAACGGGGTGCAGCACGGCGCTTCCACCCCCGAGTTGAACGCTTTCCGCGGCCTCGCCACCGCCCACCATGACGAAGAAGGACAGTACGCCCTGCTCTACCCCTCGCGGGCAGAACCGCTGGCTTTCTACTGCGCTAGTAGCAACTGGTACATCTTGGACCACAGTGCCTTTGACCGGAGCCTGTATTTGGCGTTGGCGGCGCACCCCGGCGCGTGGGGTCCCGCCTGCGCGTTCGTGTTTGCCGCGGGCTTCTCGGAACAGCGCGTCGAAATTCGTTCCCTCGCCGTGGAAATCATGCACCGCGTGCTGGACGACCAGCTCAGCCTTGAGGACGCCACCGCAGGCTTCGTGAACTTTGTGCCGCTGGCGATGCTGAACCGTTGGGCGCTCGCCCTCACCGACTTTGCCCAGCTGGATGCGCGGGCGGCGGTGCGCTTCTTCGCGCGCCTCATACCGCACCTGGATACCGGGGCGAACTCGCTCGGTAAGCTGCTGGGCGCTTTCAGCCAGGCGTTGGCGACTCTCGACCCTGCTACCCGTGCGGAGCTCGTGGATGAGCCGCTGCGTGCCTGGTTGGGTACGCTGACCGGTTCTTCGCAGAAGGCGCGGTACGCCCGGAATATCCTCAACCAGGTGCAGGGCTAACCGCTCAACCCCCGCACCCTTTCAACACCTCCGTTCAACACTTCCGTTTGACTCTTTACGACCATTCACCTTCAACTCTGAAAGCAGGTACCAATGACTGATACCGCCCAGCCGCATAACCCTAGCGAGCACGGCGCCGGTGAGCACAACCCCGGTGAATATAACGCAGATGAGCGCACTCTCGAAGAGCGCCGCGCCGCCCTCAAAGCCCTCATGGCGGCAGAATCAACTGACGTGCAGGAATACCACGCCGTCATCAGCGGCTCCACCGAGGAGGAACGCGCATCCCTCGCCCGAACCCTCACCCCTAAGAGCGTGATCGGTAGCGACCACATTAACCGCACCCCGCTCGCCGCATACGTTGCCGGGGCGCTCGTGCGCACCCCCGACGGCGACCCGTGGGAATACCACCGTTCCGCCGGTCGCGCCATGCGCACCCTGCTCTGGCGTGGGAGCCCGGACCAGCAGCTGATTGACGCGTTCTTGCTCGGCGCCATCGAACGCCCCGACGAGTGGATTCTGCGTTTTATTGAGGGTCTCTCGAACTCTTGGGCGCGCTCGAAGAAGATCTGGGAAACCTGCTACACGCTGCTTCGCGCCCGAAACCTGAGCTGCGATGCCCCCGAATACCTGGTCCTTTTCCTGCATGAAGCCCTGCCCTGCGTGAAGAAGGGAAGCGCCAGCAATCACGCCCAGCTCAAAACCTTCTTCACCCGTGACATGACCCTGCTCGAACAGGAGTTTTGGGCGGTCTTCCGCACCGAGGGGGTGCTCTTCAAGGGCTACGGCAACTACATGGGCGAAAGCGCGGAACTGTGCCGCCTCATGGGCGAATACTTCGACATCCGCGACGAGATTCTGGACGCCCTACTGCGCGGCCTGACCAGCGATTTCAGTGCCTTCAACTCGGCTGCGTTCCACTCCGTCTACACCGACCTGCAGCCCACCGATGAGGAGAACCGGGTACGCTTCGCACAGCTTATGGCTGTCCTCACCGCCGAACCGAGCGCATCGGTTGGTTTCGCCCAGACCATGCTGCAGAACGTTCTCAAAGCCTGCACGCCCGCCGCCCTGCAGAAGAACGAAAACGCAGAGCTGGCACCGCTCGAACAGGTCGAGCTGGAACAGCTCATCGACGCACTCGGCGCGAACCTCTACCGCACCGAGAAGAAGATTCAGCGCGGCGCCCTGCGCCTGCTCAAGCTCATTGCCACCCAGTACGCCGGTTTGAGCAAAGCCAAGCGCAAGAAGGCGCAAACCGCCGAGCAGCTGGCGCTTGCCGAATATATTGCTGAGCGCATCCTTGAGGCTTACGAGGTGCTGCCCCTGGAACTGCGCGGTGCCGCGGAAGCCTGCCTGCCCGAAGACCGTCTGCCTCAGGCGGAAGAGGCGGAGGCGGCAGGCGCATCCGTAGAGGTACCGCCGGTGCTCTTGCCCGGCACCCCGCACCATGAGCCGTTCACCCCGATTGCGGATCTGAACGAGTTCTGCGCCCTACTGATTGAGGAATCGAACACCCATCTCGGTCAAATCGTGGGGGCCGAACTCCCCGTTGCGAGGGGAGAGAACCTGGTTCGTCTTTACCACTTTGCGGCGACCGACAAGCTGGCACCGGCGGATCAGCAGCAGCTTCGTACCCTGCGCAAGATTGCCAGCGAATATTACTACAACAACGTCGCGTGTATGCCTGCGCTGTGCGCAGTGTTGGATACTAACGCCGAGGCCATGGGATGCAAATCCTGGGAGCTATCCGAGCTGACGCCGCTCCTGCAGTATTCCGACCGTAGTGAGATGGTTGCACGAGCTCGCCCGAGTAACGCGCTCCTGAGCAAGGAAGAGATGATACGTCTGACTATTCAGAATAAACACCATCTCTGGAATGCTGACTACAAGCCGTTGAAGGGTTACCGTGACCTCTATGAGATCTTCCGCGAGCAGATGCGTGCCGTCGCCGCCGGGGGAGAGTACCACACGGACGGACGCACGGTGCGCCTGCTGAGTGCCCCGCTACCCGCCCGTCAGCTTACCTATAGCGACTGGACTTATCGCACTGTTTCTGGCCTGGATATGCCCTGGAGCGGCCTCAACCGTGGTCTCGACAATGATCGAGTCTGGGAATACCAGGAGGCCAGCAGGTCGGGTCGTCTTCGCGAGGCAGGCTTCGAAAACTTTAACGTTGAGGAATTCGTGAAGTACCAGCCCATGTGGCAGGTCAAGGGCGATATCGTGGATACCGTAGATGAGGCGCGCGAGACGCTGAGCCGCGCAACCGCTGGCATGAGCCCCGAGGAAGCCATCGCCTACGAGGTGCTGAACACCGCGTTCATTCCCTTCGTATATTTGCTGAATCTCGATAGCATCGATGGGTGGCGGGGCGACTATATTATCGCGCTCACCGAGTGGTCCTCCTGGCTGCTTCAGAACAACCCGGACTTGCTCTCTGCATACTTCCTGTTCGCCGCTTCGCAGTGCATTGAGGAGAAGACCGTCACCCCCGTCCCCGTGCTGATGCGCGCGCTGAGGGAGTCCACCGTGCAGGTGGGCGCCCCGACCTGCGCGTTGCTCGGCTATGTGGCGAGCGCGAAGAATCCTGAGTACCGTCTGGCGGCGGCAGAGGCAATTGCGGCGCTCTTTGAGGCGGGCCTGCTGGATGCATCCACCTTCGCAGAGACCCTGAAATGGGCTCTGGAGGACGGGATGGTCCTTCCGAATCGCCTGGTGGCGACCCTGCGTGAGGTGTCGGGTATCGGTGTTCTGGCGGGTTGGCGTGTGCTGCAGGTTCTGCGCCTGCTGTTGCCGATGGTCGGTGAGCTGACGAAGGGCGGCGACTATGTGCGCCTGGCGGTTGAGCTTGCCGAACTGTACGGCACGCCGGTTGAGATTCCCGCCGTCCTGGAGCCGAAAATGAAGGGCTCCACGGTGCTGGCGAAGAGCCTG
>CALGXU010000381.1 GCA_937935205.1 uncultured Rothia sp. | reverse complement strand
CTTCACGCGGGCGCCGTTGCGGGCACCGTACGCGTAGGCGTACAGCGGGATACCGCCCATGCACAGGCCCATGCACAGCATTTCGGGCACCATGTTCAGGCGCATTGCCAGGCCGAACGCCGCCACGGTGTCGTCACCGTAGGAGGCGGCGAGGTTGTTCAGCAGCAGGGCGGCGAAGATCAGGTTGAGGCTCTGAATGAGCTCGGCGGCACCGACCGCGACCACGGGCTTGATGATGGCGGGGTCGAGGGAGAAGTCGCGGATGTTCGCGGAGAAGTTCTCGCTCTGACGCATCAGGAACAGCAGGTAGTACAGCATGGATGCGCCGTTCGCCAGTAGCATCGCCCAACCGGCACCGGCGACGCCCATGCCCATGATGGCGATGAACAGCACGTCGAAGATGCAGGTGACGACGGTGCCGACGATGATGCCGTACATGGACTGCTTGGCGTAGCCTTCGGAGCGGACGAGCTGTTCGAGGGTGAACATGCCGATAGCGAGGGGCGCGCCGAGGAACATGAGGTGCACGTAGATGCGGGTCGGTTCGTAGGAGCCGCCGGATGCACCCATGATGCTGGTGATCGGGTCGGCGAGGATGAAACCGATAGCGGCCGCAACAATACCGGCACCGAGCGCCGAGTAGAGGGCGAAGGAGGTGACGCGGTGAATCTCGCTGACGGGGCGGCCCTCACCGAGCTTGCGGGAGGCGAGGGTTGAGGAGCCCAGGCCGAACAGGCCTGCGATCGCCATGATGACGCCGAAGACGGGCACGCCGTAGCTGGTGGCGGCGAGGTCTTCGGTGCCGCCGTAGTGGCCGACGAAGTAGGAGTTCACCACGTTGTAGATGCTGGTGATGGCGAGGCCGAGTGCCATGGGCACGCCGAGGGAGAGGAGTGCCTTGAGGATGGGTGCTTCTTTGAGCAGGTAGATGTTCTGCGGGTCTTCGCTTGCGCCATGGGGACCCTGCGGGCCGTGTCCTGCGGCGGGTGCGGTGTTGTTGGGTGCGGTGTTTTCAGTCTGCTGAGGTGCCATATATTCCTGTGGTTCTGGTCTGTGTCGTGTCCGGTGCGCGGTGAATGACGCGGTTAGAAGCACGATCCGCGCGAAAAACGGGCTAGTGTATTGTACCGCCTCCACGTAGTGGTGGGTCTAGAGGTTTAGACATAAAAAGCAACGAGGCGCCCCTCCCCCGCTATTAGGGGTGGGCGCCTCGCCTCATACGTATCGCATGTAGGAGCGTGAACTATTCGAGTTCAAGCGGGCCGAGCACACGCAGCACCTCAATATCCAGGCGTTCCTGGATTTGGTGCAGTACGTTCATGTCGATGGTTCCTTCGTTGCGCAGACGCTTAAGAATATCGCGCTGAACTTCGATGACGCCCAGGCGCAGTTCCTTCTCCTTGTCGTGTGCTTCGAGCACCTTCAGCACGTTCTCGGGGGTGTCCTCGCCGTGCATGTGCAGGGTGTGCAGGTTGCGGTACATACTCATGTGGAACATGTGCTCTTCAGCGATGCGGTCGATGACTTCCTGCGGGGCGTTGATGCGTCCACCAATCTCCTGGATGGAGTCGAAGGATTCGGCAATCAGGCTGCGGATTGCGTCGTTCATTTCTTCTTCTTCGCTGTTGTCGACCGGCAGGTTAGCCCAGCGGATCACGGCGGGCAGCAGCATGCCCTGCACGACCATGGAGCACAGCACCACGCCGGACACCACGAAGATCACGAAGTCGCGGTATTCAACACTCGCCGGGATGGACAGCGCCACCGCCAGGGACACGCCGCCGCGCAGACCAGCCATGGTGGATACGACGCGGCCGCGGTGGGTGGTGCGCAGGGAACGCTGCTTCTCACTGCGGTCCAGAAGACGAATCATGAAAACAGAGACCTGCAGGAATACGTAACGAATAGCAACGCAGGCAATCCAGGCGACCAGCACAACGAGCAGGCCGTAGCTCCAGGTGGTGCCGTAGAGGTTAATGGTGACACCCATACGTTCCACGGCGGTGGGCAGCTGCACACCGACCATGACAAACAGCACGGCGTTCATGACGAAGGTGACGAACGCCCAGGTGGGCAGGCCGTAGGTGCGGTTCTGCGGTTTGATGGTTTCCGGGCCGTAGTAGGTGAGGAGGAACGCCGCAACCACGACAGAAACCACGCCGGAGCCCTTCATGTCGGGGAAAGGCTCAATCTTCTCCGCGAGCAGGAACGCGATGAAGGGCACGGTCAGCATGAAGCAGGTGAACCACATCGGGTTGTCGATGTGGGCACGAATCTTGTTGGCTACCCAGCCGACCGCTAGGCCGACCAGAATGCCGATGAGGAAGGAGAAGAAGAACATGCCGCTGGAGTGGCCGAGGGAGAGTCCCTGCCCGGCGGCTACCTGCAGGGCGAGGGCGAGGAGCACGAGGGTCGTGCCGTCGTTGATGAGTGCCTCCGCTTTGAGGGTGGTGATAGCGGACTTGGGGAGTTTACCGTTGAGGGTTGCCACAGCGACCGCGTCGGTGGGTGCGAGCGCCACACCGATGAGCAGTGCCGCACCCCAGACGCTCACGCCGACGAACTCGTGCAGAATCCCGGCGACACCGAAGGCGGTCACAATGACCAGCAGGGTGCCGGTGAGGATAATGCCGCGGATGCGGGTGCGCGCTTCACGCCATGAGGTGTTGCGGGCTTCCCAGAAGAGCATGACGGGCAGGAAGATTTCGAGGATGACGTGCGGCGGCAGGCCAAGACTCTGAACTTCTTGCAGTTCGTGGGCGGGCATAATGCCGATTGCCAGGCCAATGAAAATCAGCACAATGGCGGGGGTGATCCGCGTCTTGTGTGCGATTGCGCTGCCTATGAGGACAGCGAGGGATAGTGCGATAACGACTTCGAGCATGCTGTTCCTTTGCTTGGGCGCAGGGTTCTACTGGGTTAAAGAATATACCCGCGGTTTTATCCCCTGCGCTCGCCGGCGGGTCTGTTCAGTCCACGAACTGCCCTACTCTGACCGCTTTTCATGACGTTTTGTGTCATTCTGACGTGAACTTGGGGTCGTACTATGTCAGAGAACAGAAATTCCGCCTCCGTGAGTGCGCGCGAACACTCAGAACGTGAGAAGATAAGGTCATGACTGATAACAACACCGTAACCGGCAGCCCGCTTGTTAAGCGCGGCCTGGCCGACATGCTCAAGGGCGGCGTCATCATGGACGTCGTCACCCCCGAACAGGCTAAGATCGCTGAAGATGCTGGCGCTGTTGCCGTCATGGCTCTCGAGCGCGTTCCCGCGGATATTCGTGCGCAGGGCGGCGTGGCTCGTATGTCTGACCCGGACATGATTGAGGGCATCATTGATGCTGTTTCGATTCCGGTCATGGCGAAGGCACGCATCGGCCACTTCGTTGAGGCTCAGATTCTGGAGACCCTGAAGGTCGACTACATTGACGAGTCTGAGGTTCTTTCCCCCGCTGACTACGTGAACCACATTGATAAGCACCAGTTCAAGGTTCCTTTCGTGTGTGGTGCTACCAACCTGGGTGAGGCGCTGCGCCGCATCACCGAGGGTGCCGCTATGATTCGCTCGAAGGGCGAGGCTGGCACCGGTGACGTCTCTGAGGCGACCAAGCACATCCGCACCATTAAGCGTCAGATTGCTGAGCTGCAGGGCCTGTACAACACCATGCCTGACGAGCTGTACGTGAAGGCTAAGGAACTGGCTGCACCGTACGAGCTGGTTCGTGAGGTTGCTCAGACCGGTAAGCTGCCCGTGGTCATGTTCACCGCTGGTGGTGTGGCTACCCCCGCTGACGCTGCAATGATGATGCAGCTCGGTGCTGACGGCGTGTTCGTTGGTTCCGGTATTTTCAAGTCGGGCGACCCGGTTGCTCGTGCGAAGGCTATTGTGAAGGCTACCGCTTTCTACAATGACCCGGAGAAGGTTGCTGAGGCTTCTCGCGGCCTGGGTGAGGCTATGGTCGGCATTAACGTTGCTGACATTCCGGCACCGCACCGCCTGGCGGAGCGCGGCTGGTAATTCGTGCGCGCACCCCGCATTTGGGGTGAGTGTTTGATGAGGGGGTGGGGTTCGCTGAGGCGGGTCCCACCCTCCTTGTGTTTGTTGATTTGTGAAGGGAGCGGTGATGGTTGAGAAGGTTCAGCCTGCCGGTGTTTTGCCGGGTGAGGGTTTGACGGTTGGTGTTTTGGCGCTGCAGGGCGGTGTGCGTGAGCACGCGTTGATGCTGGAGTCCCTGGGTGCGCAGGTGCGTTGGGTGCGTACCGGTGAGCAGCTTGAGGGTCTGGATGCGCTGGTTCTGCCCGGTGGTGAGTCGTCGACGATTGACCGTTTGACCCGTATTTTTGGTGTGCGTGAGCCGCTGATTGAGGCGATTTCTTCGGGCATGCCGACTCTGGGTACGTGCGCTGGTCTGATTATGCTGTCGAAGCGTATTGATGATCCGGCGCCGGGTCAGCAGTCGCTGGGTGTTTTGGATGTTTCGGTGGGTCGTAACGCTTTTGGTTCGCAGGTTGATTCTGCGGAGGTGCGCCTGCCGTGGCTGACCCCTGCCGGTGATGAGGTGGTTATTGATACGGCGTTTATTCGTGCGCCGATTGTGACTGGCACTGGTGAGGGTGTGCAGGTGACGGCTCGTCATGAGGGGAAGATTGTGGGTGTGCGTTCGGGCAACCTGATTGGTATTTCTTTCCACCCGGAGGTTACGGGCGATACGACCGTGCATGAGGAGCTGCTGGCTCTGGCACGCGAGGTGAAGGGCAAGTAGCCCCTCCCCCAAAAAATAAGCCCGGTAATGACCGTTTAAAGAGTTGTGGCGATGACCGTTGTTCGGTCACCGCCACAACTGTTTTTGCGCGGGTTTATGCGTGAGTGGACTTATGGGCGGGAGCTGCTGGGGGTTTGGGGCTGGGCCTTCCACTGCTGGTAGGCGCTCGTGGCGAGGAATCGTGCACGGTTGCCGTCGCTGCGCGTCTTGATGTCTGCGGGGGCTGCCTCGTACCACTTTTCGTAGAGACGAATAATCATCTCGGGGTAGGCGGCTTCTTCCAGGTCTGCGCGGTGGGGGATGAATTCGTTGCGGTCCTTGATGTCTCGGTACTCGCTGCCGGCGAAGGG
>CALGXU010000380.1 GCA_937935205.1 uncultured Rothia sp. | reverse complement strand
CGCCATCATCGCGGCGCCGATAGTCACCACAATCGAGAACCCCACCAGGCCGATGAACGGGTTCGGGAAGCCGAAAGCCTCCGCCTGCGGGGTGCGCATCACCGTGCCGCAGCTGAGCAGGGCGTTGATATCGCAGACCGTGGAGTGGCCGGCATCAATGTAAATCTGCAGGCGCTCATACACCAGAATCGCTGAAGAAATGAGTGCAATCAGGCCGGCGCCAACCAGCCAGAATCCGAGCTGTCGGTCTGAGTAGCGGCCCCGGGTTCCCGCGTGCCCGTGGTGCGCTTCTTTTTCAGCGTGGGTGGGCTCGGTAGTACTCGATGCGGCGGTACTCATACGACTCCTTTAGATAGTGTTTTACGGTGGCACTTACCGGCGCGGCATAGCCAGCACCCCGGAAGCAGTACCCCATTTATCCTAGCTTCTCACACCACCAAATGGCACGCCATCAGCCTAAATGTTCTGTTTTATGACGCGCTATTTTACGCAGATGGGCGCGCTTTCGGGGCACTTTCGGAGCACTTTCAGGGAGCTATCGGGGCGCTTTCGGGGCCTCTTCAGCACGCAAAACCCCCGGGAGGCGCCCGCAATTCAGCGGCGGGCGGAACCTTCCGAGGGTTTCATCAAGGGTATTACTTAGGGCAGCGGGTGGGTGTACGACTCATCAAAGAACAGCTGCTCCAGCTCCACCGCGCGGCTAAAGAACTCGCGGGCACGCTGCGCATCCGACGGGCCCACACGGTCCAGTTCGCGGCGCAGGAAATCAACCAGCTCACGGAACTCCGGGTAGTCATGTAGGGTAATCCATTCGTGGTGCACAAAAGAGTCGGGGCGCTTGGCGGGAGCCTTCGACGCCCAATCCAGGTACAGGCCCTCGCACACCACCAGCACCGACAGGATCGCCGCGTAGCTGCCGCTTGCCGCCGCATCCAGGAAGAGGCGCTTGAAGCCGGTGGTCGCCTCCGTATCGGGCATGGATTCACGCTGATGCTCGGTCACGCCGAGAGTCTCAAAGCTGCGCAGGAAGTAGGTGTTCTCGTCACCGGCGATTTCGCCCGCGAACTTGGAGAGGCGCAGGCGGCCCGCGAGAGTATCGGCGTTAGTGATCGCGCCACCGATCAGGGCGAGGAAGGTATCGAGGAAGCGGTAATCCTGCACCAGGTACCCTGCCATGACCTGCGGGGCAATCGAGCCGTCAAAAAGCTCAGCAACAAAACGGTGATTCGTGGCGGAAAGCCAGGTGGCGAGGTTCTCCTGGCGTAGGGACTCGGTGAACGAATCGGTGCCGATCAAATCGGTGAAGGGTGCGGGCATGATGGGTGCCTTTCACTATGTGGCATACCGTCACTGGTATGCGTATGTGTGCGGGTGTGTTGGTGCGGCCTCAGGCATTGGGGCCGGCGCCTCAGCGAATATAGCACCGTGACGCCACGGCGCGCCCGGTTTTACACCCCCGGTGCACGAAAATTTTCGTTCTTTTCGATTTTTGGGTGGGTGAGGGTGGAGTCGAAAAAAGCGGGGCGCCACTCCCCCAGCCAGTACAACCAGCCGGAGGGCGGCACCCCGCCTCATGTCGATAACCTCAACAGGTCGCTTTAGTGATCCGCGTCGTCCTCGGAATCATCATCACCGAAGAAATCATCGGTGTACGAGTCGCCCAGCGGCAGACCCAGCGAATCCTCCAGCGAAGAACCCGCCGCAGACTCGCCACCCAGCTCAGCCATGATGCCGTCCAGCAGCTCATCCGGCTCAGCAGAGGCAGCCGCAGCCGCCGCGGCAGCCAGAGTCGAAGCCGACGCCGCACCCGCAGAACCCGCATAAGCACCCTCGGCGGGCAGCTCATCCGGCAGCTCCTCAGCCTCAGCGCCGGGGGTCTTCGCCTCCTCGTGCGCCGCCAGCAGGGTACGCGCCTCACCAATGACCGTAATCGAGCCGGTAATCAGCACACCCGCCGACTCCTGCTCAAAGAGGGCGTTCTCCATGGCGGTGGCAATCGCCTCGTCCAGGTGCTCAAACACCTCGATCGAGTCCTCGTCAATGCCAGCATCCAGCGCCAGCTCGTGCAGACGCTCCGGCGCAATCGCACGCGGCGAATCCGACGCCGCCAGGTACAGGCGGAACGTGCCGTCAGAAGCGTCAACGTACTCTTCGCGCATGGTCTCAAACATGCCCAGGGCATCCTTCTCGCCCAGAATGCCGACCACGGAATGCAGGTGCGAAAGCTTGAACGCCTCAGTCAGCGCAGCAGCAGAGGCACGCACACCGTGCGGGTTGTGGCCCGCATCCAGGATGGTCAGCGGCTCGGGGCGCACAACCTCCAGACGGCCCGGCGAGCGCACCGTCTCAAACGCGGTACGCACCACGTCCTCGGGCAGCTGACGCTGACCGCCGAAGAACGCCTCCACGGCGGCAAGAGCCACCACGGCGTTCTGCGCCTGATGCGCACCGTGCAGGGAGAGCGGCACATCCGGGTATTCG
>CALGXU010000379.1 GCA_937935205.1 uncultured Rothia sp. | reverse complement strand
AGACGCGCGGCGTAGGTTCGACTTGTACCCAGCGGAGGAAAATTATGCAGGTTGTGGTGGCTCGTATCGGTAAGCCTCACGGTATTCGTGGTGAGGTGACGGTTCAGCTCTTTACTGATGCCCCGCAGGAGCGTTTTGCCCGCGGTGAGGTGCTCGGTATCGAGAATTTCAAGCCCGGCTCTGCTGCCGCTTCGGTGGCGCCTACCGGTGAGCTGACGGTCGCCGGTGCCCGCTGGAACAAGAAGATTCTGGTGGTCCGTTTTGATGAGGTGACCACCCGCAATCAGGCTGAGGAGCTGCGCGGCAGCCGCCTGGTCTACGAGGTTCCCGAGGATGAGGGCGATGAAGAGGGCTTCTACGAGCAGGAGCTGGTGAACCTGCCCGTGTACCTGCTGGCGGACGTTCCCGAGGGTGAGAGCCCCGTGGATAACCCGGCTGTGGGCAAGCCGCTGGGTAAGGTGACCGGTCTGCAGACCATGCCGGTGCAGGATCTGCTGCTGATTAAGCTGGCTCGTTCGCCGCGTCTTGCCTCCGGCGCGGGTGAAGAGATCATGATTCCTTTTGTTGAGGAGATTGTGCCCGAGGTGGTTCCCTCGACCGAGGATGAGCCCGGCTTTGTGCTGCTGACCCCTCCGGCGGGTTTGATTGACCTGGTCGAGGACGCAGACCAGAACGCTGAGCCGGATTCTGCGCAGGCGGCAACTGAGCAGGCGACTGAGCAGGCGGGGGAGTAGTCCGTGCGCTACGATGTGGTCACGATTTTCCCCGAGTACCTGGAGCCGCTGAAGCTGTCCCTGCTGGGCAAGGCTCGTGAGAAGGGCTTGGTGGACCTGCACCTGCACGATCTGCGTGAGTACACCTTTGACCGTCACCGCACGGTGGATGATACCCCGTACGGCGGTGGCGCGGGCATGGTGATGAAGGCGGAGCCGTGGGGCTTGGCGCTGGATGAGGTGCTTGCCGCCTCCCCCCTGAAAGCTGTTGAAGGTGAGAACCCTGATGCCGCTGAGGCTGATACCCGCCCGTTGCTGATTGTCCCGTCCCCGGCGGGTGCCGTTTTCGATCAGGCGATGGCGTATGAGCTGGCGGAGGAGAAGCATATTGTTTTCGCCCCGGCGCGCTATGAGGGCATTGATGAGCGTGTGCTGGACTGGGCGCAGGAGAGCTTCCGCGTGATGCCCGTGTCCCTGGGCGACTACGTGCTTTACGGCGGTGAGGTTGCGGTCATGGCAATGATTGAGGCTATCACCCGCCTGATTCCGGGCGCGATGGGTAACCCCGCCTCCCTGGAGGAGGAGTCGCATACGGGTGGTCTGCTGGAGTATCCGGTGTACACGAAGCCCGCCGTGTGGCGTGACCGTGAGGTGCCGGAGGTGCTGCTGTCGGGTAATCACGGTGCGATTGCGCGTTGGCGTCGTGACCGTCAGATTGAGCGCACCCTGGAGCGTCGCCCGGATCTGTTGGAGGCGTACCCGGTGGAGCAGTGGGATAAGAAGGATCGCCGCTTCTTGGCTGAGCACGGGGTGCATTTTGCGAACCCGGCGAAGGCGGCTCAGAAGAAGTCGAAGAAGAGCCCCGCACCGCAGGCTGATAGTGCGGCTCAGACAGCACAGCCTGATACCGTGCAGACCCAGCCGGAATCCTAAGCTCGAATAGGTGCCTGCGGGCGCCTCGTAATCCTCTGAGTGGGGGTTAGCGTCATATAACTGTTAGTTGGCGCTAACCCCTATTTTTTGTGCTCGTGAACCGTTATGCTGAGGTTAACCTCGCTAAGAACATAGCCTACCTATAGGTGGTGCGAGGTCTAACCCGCTTTCATCGTTGAAAGCACGTACTCAACAGAAGGAGGACACATGTCCGTTGTTAAGGTTCACCGTTTGACTGTCGTTGACGACAACCACGCTGAGCTGGAGAAGCGCTTTGCCGCTGCCCGCCACATTGCTGACTCTTTCCCCGGCTTTGAGGGTTTTGAGCTCTGGCGCCCCCTGGACGAGGGCGGCGACTACTTCGTGGTGACCCGCTGGGTTGATGAGGCAAGCCATGATGCGTACGCGGCGGCTCGTCGTGAGCGTGACCCGAATACTGTTGTCTCTCACGCTGATGGCACCATGAGCTTCGAGAAGGTGGAATTCAGCGAGTAACGGGTCGCACTGAGTAACGGGTCGATCCGGGGAACTATGGATAAACTCCAGATAAATCCCAGATAACCCCACAGATAATCGCCCTGATTAGGGGTTTATCCTATTTTTATTTCAAATAATGAGGGGCCGCACTAACTTTTCTACATATTGCTTTAAGTGGGTATTAGCCCATGTGGAGGCGATATAAGGAAGGTTTAGGGCGGCCCCTCCTTGATTTTCCGGGGGTTAAAATCCGTGGGTAATTTGTCCTGATTGGATATGTGGGTTCGGTGCTACAAAACACCTGAAATATGCTCAATAAGTGCTTGCGGAATACCTCAAGCCGAAAGTGACACTTTAATGCAAAAAGGTTATTATTATTCCCGAGAGCACACATTCGTCCGTGCCGGTAGTTCGGGCGAAGACAGCGATCCCCTCTCAGCCACATCGCATGACGTAGCTGAGTCACTCAAGGGAAATATTCAGCGCACCCATGTGAGCGCCTCCTCTGCATAGGAGGTCTGGCAAGGGAGCCACTCAACTATCACGTATTCACACAAGTGGTGCATGGTACGGAACCCCGCAACATGTGGGATGGGAGCTTGGTGGTTCGAGCGTTCATTGTGGTTGATGACCCTCCTAACCGTGGATAGGAAAGTGCTTTGCAAAGCGGGTGAGCAAGCCGGTGGTCCGGACCGGTGCTCACCCGCTCCGCTGTTAAACGTTGCCGTTGGTAAGTCGTTCCTTCTATGCTCGTCATGTTTCTCTGTCTAGTGCTTTTCGGGTACCGGGCGCTCGCGGAACTCGATGGGCCTCTTCGCCTTGGGTAGCGAGTACATGACGCGCAGGTACGCATCCTCCACCAGCTCCTCCAGAACCTGCTCGGTTACGCCCTCACCGGCGCCCACGGAAATCCAGTGCCGCTTATTCATGTGCCATGCCGGGATGATGCTCGGGTAGATGCGCTGCAGCACCTCGGATTCTTCCGGGTCGGTTTTCAGGTTCACGATGGGGTAGCCGATGCCCTCCGTGTACATGGCGAATATTTTGCCGCCCACCCGGTACGCCGTGTGCTCGGGCCCGAACGGCTGATCGCGCGTCGTCAGCGGCATGGCGAGCGCGAGGCGGTCAACGGCATGTTCGAGGTCTTCGGGTGCCAGAGGTTTAGGGGAAGGGTTTGTGCTCATAGCTTCGAGTCTAATACCCGCGCGGTACTCCGCATAGCGTGTACCCCAAAACTCTCGTACCCTCAGCCGAATCCACGCTAAAATAGGTAACTATGGCTGAATTTATTTATCAGATGATCAAGGCCCGCAAGACTGTGGGCGACAAGGTCATCCTTAACGACGTGACGATGTCGTTCTTCCCCGGCGCCAAGATCGGTATGGTTGGTCCGAACGGTGCGGGTAAGTCGACCATCCTGAAGATCATGGCTGGCCTGGATGAGCCCAGCAATGGCGAAGCTCGTCTGACCCCCGGATATTCGGTTGGCATCCTCATGCAGGAACCGCTCCTTGATGACACGAAGACCGTCATCGAGAACGTTCGTATGGGCGCTGCCGATATCTTCGCTAAGCTCGCGCGCTTCAATGAGATCTCCGAGGAGATGGCGAACCCCGATGCGGACTTCGATGCGCTCATGGAGGAAATGGGCAAGCTGCAGACCGAGATCGATGCTGCCAACGCGTGGGATATCGATTCTCAGCTCGACCAGGCCATGGATGCGCTGCGCTGC
>CALGXU010000378.1 GCA_937935205.1 uncultured Rothia sp. | reverse complement strand
ATCTGGCGTGAACTCCGGTATCTCCGTGTACGACCTGACCACCGGCGCGTTCAAGAAGTTCGTCAAGTTCGGCACTCAGGCCCTGTCCATGGAGAACGATGAGGCGCGTGACCTGGTGTACGTGACCGACTTCGGCACCGGTAAGATCGCCATCTTCGACGCTAAGACCGACCGCGTGATCGGTGAGGTTGAGATGAACGGCGGTAAGGCTAACGACCTGACCATCACCGAAGACGGCTCCGTCATCGCAGTAGATAAGCAGGATATCGCCAACACCACCGCGGCTGTGCCCTACGTGCTGAACGCGAAGACCGGTGACGGTTCCCTGACCGACACCTACACCTCCAAGGCGACCGTGGATCGTAACGGCAAGACTGTTCCTTCCTCGCAGCAGAAGCTGGTTCCGAACTCCATCGTGAAGTTCTACGCTGAGGTTTCCGAGGGTGAATTCACCTCCACCGCGACTATTAATCCCGCAAAGGTTCCCTTCCAGGGCTACCCGAAGCAGGCTACTGCAGTGCTGATTGACCCCACCCTGAACTTCGCTGAGGGTACCGTCGACATTACCCGCCCCTACACCTTCCACGTGTCCGGCTACGACTATGATAAGCCGCCGGCCGAAGGTCTCCGCCTGTTCCTCGTCAAGGAGGGTGAGTGGTCGATGGGTTATGACAAGCTGACCGATAGCGAATTGGCAAACATTCAGAAGGTGTCTACTATCGTTCCGGCAAGCGCGTTCGTCTACAACTCACGTACCGGCAAGTACTCCTTCGAGGCAACTCTGCGTGTTCCTGCGAACACCATGCAGTACAGCCAGGGTTACCTACTCGGCACCGTCACTGCTGGTTCTGATGTGGCTACCAACCGCAATTACGATTCGGCTGTTTCGCTGATTGTTAATGATGCGAAGGATGCCGGCAACGCAGATAACCGTAATGAGGCTGATGAGCCGGCATTCCCTGCCGCTGCCTCCGCTGAGCCTTCTGCTTCCGCATCTGCAGTAGCAGAGAAGCCTGCGGCTGAGCAGTCGAAGGATGAACCTTCGAAGGCCGAGGAAGCTAACGACCAGCTGGGAACCACTGCGAAGACCGCGCCGCTGAAGAACTCTTCTTCGGCAAAGTCTGAGTCTCAGCCTAAGAGCTCCGGCGTTGATTCTCAGGTGAGCGCTTCAGCGACCAAGTCTGCGCCTCAGAGCAAGGGCTCGCTGGCTAAGACTGGTGCTCAGAGCGTTCTGAGCTTGGCTGCTGTCGGTGCGTTTGCACTGATTGCTGGTGCCGCTGTGATGGTGCTTCGCCGCCGTAAGGCATAGTTTCTTGCTCTAGTTTGAGCGGATGCGCCCCGTACACTGTGCGGGGCGCATTTTTGTGCCTTGATGCTGTGGTGCCGTGGTGCCGTGATGTCTGAACGGGCAG
>CALGXU010000377.1 GCA_937935205.1 uncultured Rothia sp. | reverse complement strand
CGTGTTCCCAGGTGTCGGGTACGGTGAATTCGACGGCGAAGCGGGCACGCACGTACGGGTTCTCGCGCCAGAGGTCTTCACACTGCTTGGCGGTCAGACGGTGTCCGGGGCCGGTGCCCAGTTCGCGGCAGAGGGCCGAGTACATGAAACGGCCATCAACATAGGCGAAGCCGTCAAGCTGCGGGGCGTGCCTCGGGTCGATCATGGGGACGACGTCGGGGTGCTGAGGCATGGCGTCGCCGAGTACGAGGTGGTCGAGGTGGTGCTGGGTGCTGGTGCGGTGTAGATCTTCGGCAATGTCCGGGTCCACGGGGATGGGTGCATAGTTCTTGGGCAGGGAGGCGGCCCACAGGTTCTGCCCGGTGGCGGCAGGGGTGAGCATCAGCGGGGAACCCTCACCAAGGTCAGAGCGGAAGAACCAACGCAGAAGAGATTCAAGGGTGTTCCAGGCGCGGCGGGCTTGGTCGGGGGTGAGATTGATTTTGCCGAACCACTCGGAGGACACCTTCACGTCGATGCGCTGGCCGGTTTCTACATTGTCGAAGCGTCCGGTGGGCGGGGTGCCGAGCCAGTGACCTCTAGGGGTTTCCCAGCCGGGGGTCTGGGTGAGGAGCCAGTGGCGGGTTTTGCGGTCGTTGGGGGGTACTTTGCCGGTGAGGAAGATGCGGGTGACCGGATGGCCTGCTACGCGTAGTTGTGCTGCGGCGTTGAGCTTATCGACCAGGTTGGGGTTTTTGCGGCGTGCACCGGCGGCGGCTTTGAAGGTTACACCGTCGGAGGTGACACCGTATCCGGTTTCGTAGTCCATGAAGGCGGTGGGGATGGGTTTGGGGGTCCATGGGGTGGGGCGCACGCTACTCTCCTGTTGTTGATTTACAACTTTTGTCACTGTGACAAATATATAGTTCCTTGGTGTTGCAGGCAAGTTACCACGCCGTTTCTTGTGGTGTGATATACTCGGACTGAAAAAAGCTCGCTTGCGAGGAGTTTTGAGGACCGAGTATCTACCCCAAAAAACTATGATATGCAGACCGTAATTGTAGGGTGGTGGATGAGGTCTTCAGGTGCTTTAGGTATCTGGCTGCCTCACCTGTTGGAGTGCAGGGTGGGTGCTTGTGTGTGAACGTATGAAAAGCCCCGCTAGAACCATGGTTCTAGCGGGGCTTTTGTATTCGATAAGACGGAAGAGGCTCCGCGTGGATGAAGCTACAGGGGGCATAAAATGTGGGCCCGGGATTCCGATTTCCCAGGCCCACATACATGCACAAATACAACACTCACGATGATTTCGGACGCGTATTTGTCTAAACAACACGACAAGAACCGACGATAGGAGGTTCCATGTCAGAACCTAATATACCCTCTGAACCCCTTGTACCCATAAATGAGTTAGGGGTCTAGCTTTTAGTCGT
>CALGXU010000376.1 GCA_937935205.1 uncultured Rothia sp. | reverse complement strand
GTGGGGAACCTGGTTCTCCGCCCCTCCTTTTCGTTCTCTTTAGATTCTCTTGCGAAAAATTTTGTGGGCGCTCAGTGGATGACGCTCGGTGGATTTCGTAGATGCTCAGCGGACATCGCGTGCCCGCCGCTGCCCGTGCGAGAACAATAACCACCCCAAAACCCTGAAAATGTGACCGGCACCATGAAAATAAATTTTGCTCGCACTCCTCAAAAACGAAGCAAAACACCCCGTTCTGCCCCGGAAACACGCGGAACACAGGGTAATCCACAAAGGATTTGGCAAACACTCAAAAACCCCGTATAGTATTTACCTGTCAGCACGACGGAGCGAAAAACTCCTCGGAATGATTCAAATTGAATACGCTGATATGCGGTTGTAGCTCAGTTGGTAGAGCACCACCTTGCCAAGGTGGATGTCGCGAGTTCAAGTCTCGTCAACCGCTCGTAAGGACTCCAAGAGTTCGAACGCGTTCCCCTCGGGGAGCGTATGCGGTGAGGTGGTCGAGTGGTTAGGCAGCGGCCTGCAAAGCCGTGTACGCGGGTTCGAATCCCGTCCTCACCTCGCAACAAAACAACTGTTTTGTGAGCGCGATTGGCGCAGCGGTAGCGCGCTTCCCTGACACGGAAGAGGTCACTGGTTCGATCCCAGTATCGCGCACAGATAAAGCCCTTAGCTTTCGAGCTAAGGGCTTTTGTGTTTAACTTTTTGGTTTCTTGGGTTTGCGGAGGGGATGGTGTCCTCCTTGTTCCTACAGGGAACCCGCCCTCGCTTCGCTTCGGGCACCCTGATGTCACGACGGAGGACGCCACCCCTCCGCCTCGTAGGTAAAACACTTAGCCCCGGTTCAGTAAGTGGGGGGTTTGTGCGCGCGATACCGGCATAACGAACTGGAGGGGGAGGGGGCTGTCGCCTTCTCGGTCTTTTGCTGGCTCCGCCGGACAGATGAGCTGAAATTGTGCCCCAGCGCCGCACCTTCCGGAAGCGACATCAGGGTGCCCGCCCGGGCGCTCTCCGCAGCGAAGCAAGGAAGAGCGGAGCGTCCGGGTGCGGCGGGTTCCCCTGCAGGAGCGAAGGAAGGGAGCGGCGCGGAAGCCTACACGTCTCCGACATGACCAAATGCTTTGCGCACCGCACCTACCTCCGATACCCTAATGGAGGAAATCTATCACTCACAGATACACCGCCGTATCGCAAAGGAACACCCGTGAAATCCTTCCTCAAAGGGCTCGGCATCTTCTTCGCCGTATGCCTCGCCTTCTCCCTCTGGTACGTCATCCTTGGCGTCGTCATCATCGTGCTCATTCTGGGCATCATCCTGACCATCCGCAAAAACCGGTACTTCGCATCCCCCGAATTTCAGACGCACCGCCAACGCACCGCCACACTCGCCAGCGAATACAACGAAGTCGCCAGCTACGTACACGACATCTACACCCACGGAATCTACGAACTCGGCACCTCCACCAACGGCATGTACAGCCACCTCGCCACCGTCGAAGTTCAACAACCCAAAACCTGGCAGACACTGTTGAAGAAGAAGCCCGAAGGACGCCACCCGCACATCTACACCGCTTCTGCCTCAACCATCCAAGAAGCTGAGCGGGACCCCATCGGCAGCCTCACCAAATACTTCCACATCGAAGCCGACCTGCAAACCCTCAAAGACGTACAACGACTCTCCGACGATATTGCGCGCCTCGAAACGGCGATCGACAACGTGCGACGCCGCGAAGAGGACATGATCGCACACATCAACCCGCCCCAGTTCATCACCAAAATCTACGCCAACGAGTTCTGGGACAAACTCAACGTCTGCCACGTGGGGCTGACCGTGCCATACCCCGTCTACCGCTTCAAATACACCGCACCCGGCGGCAAAGAAAACCGCGCCGTCACCGTCACCCTCGACACCCCAACCCTCGACGCGCTCTCCGAAACCCTAGAACGCAAAATACGCTGGGCGTGGCCCGAAGGCGGCGAACGCACCCTCATGACCGCCCAACTGCGCCAACGCATCAAAGAACGCGACAACTACACCTGCCAAAACCCCGGCTGCGGCAACTCCATCATGCGTGAACGAATCCTCATCCTAGAGGTCGTCCACAAGGTTCCGCTCTCCGAAGGCGGCAGCAATGAGCCCGAGAACTTGCAGACCCTCTGCTGGCGTTGCGTGCGCGGACGGAACCTGCGGCTCGCATAAAGCCGCACCTTCCGGA
>CALGXU010000375.1 GCA_937935205.1 uncultured Rothia sp. | reverse complement strand
CTTCCACGAGGCGGAAGAGGCGCGGCTGCGGGTTGCCGGGCTGCGCCTGACCGGTGATGGTACCGATCTCGACGTGGCCGAAGCCGATACCAGCCAGCGCGGCAATGCCCTTACCGCCCTTGTCGAAGCCTGCAGCCAGGCCGAACGGCGAGGGGAAAGTAATACCCATGACGGTAGTTGCCAGTTCGGGGGCGGGCTGGAAGTACTTGCGCAGCGCGCGGGTGATGCCGACGTTGCGCAGGGTCTGAACGCCCCAGAAGCCGACGTGGTGTGCCTTCTCGGGGTCCATGCCCTTGAAGAAGATGTTGAAGAAGGTCGGGTAGATGCGCATTTGTTCTCCCTAAGGTTGGAGGGTGTGGGTGGTTTATGGGGCTATGAGCCGGGTCTGTATGCCGGGGGCTACTTGTCGTTGGCGACGGCGTCGACAGCGCCACCGTAGCGGCGGTCGCGGCGCGCGTACTCTTCGACAGCTTCCCAGAGGGTGCGGCGGTCAACGTCGGGCCAGAGCACGTTCATGAAAATCATCTCGGCGTAGGCGCTCTGCCAGAGCAAAAAGTTTGAGATGCGCTGCTCACCGGAGGAACGCAGGAACAGGTCAACGTCGGGCAGGTCGGGCTCGTCCAGGTACTTCTGGATGGTCTTTTCGGTGATGTTGCCGGGCTTGATCTTGCCCGCTACAGCGTCCGCCGCGATAGCTGCCGCAGCATCAGCGATTTCTGCGCGGCCGCCGTAGTTCACGCACATGGTGAGGGTGCAGACGGTGTTGTCGATGGTTTCGCGCTCGCAGTGTTCGAGCTCTTCGATGACGTTCTTCCACAGCTTGGGACGGCGGCCAGCCCAGCGGATGCGCACACCCCAGGTCTTGAGGGTTTCCAGCTGACGCTGCAGCACCTCGGTGGAGAAACGCATAATGAATGCGACTTCGCTGGGTGAGCGCTTCCAGTTTTCGGTGGAGAACGCGTAGGCGGTCACGTACGGGATGCCCATTTCGATAGCGCCCGCAACAACATCCAGCAGTGCCGCCTCGCCGGCGCGGTGGCCCTCGGTGCGGGGCAGGCCGCGTTCGTTGGCCCAGCGTCCGTTACCGTCCATGACGACGGCGACGTGCTGCGGAATGAACTTCTTCGGAATCGGCGGCGGAGTTGCCCCGGTGGGGTGTGCGGGCGGGGGTACGGGCTGGGTGCGTGCCATGTGTGCCTTTCTTCCCTGGCGGGTTCTCCCCCGGGGTCGTTTGCCTAGATATGCGCCAAATATAAACCTGGCGTGCTGTT
>CALGXU010000374.1 GCA_937935205.1 uncultured Rothia sp. | reverse complement strand
CTCACCACCGACCGGGTAACCCTTGAAGTACCACGCCACGTGCTTACGAATCTCACGCAGACCGCGAGTCTCATCGCCGAAAGTCTCCACCAGCAGTTCTGCGTGGCGGTAAATCATGTCCGACACCTCAGTCAGGGTCGGGCGGATACGCTCCGACGAACCCTCAAACGCATTCTGCAGGTCACCAAACAGCCACGGGCGGCCCTGACAGCCGCGGCCAATCACCACGCCATCCACGCCGGTCTGCTCAACCATGCGCACCGCATCCTCAGCGGAGAAAATATCGCCATTACCCAGAATCGGCACATCCGGAATCAGTTCACGCAGCTGCGCAATCGAATCCCAGTCAGCCTTACCCGAATAATGCTGAGCCGCAGTACGACCGTGCAGGGCAATCGCCGCAACACCGGCATCACGGGCAATCTTGGCGGACTCCAAGAACGTAATGTGGTCATCGTCGATGCCCTTGCGCATCTTAATGGTCAGCGGAATATCGTTGCGGGACGCCTCCTTCACCGCGGTCTGCACGATCGCAGTGAACAGGTCAGTCTTCCAGGGCAGGGCGGCACCGCCACCGCGGCGAGTCACCTTAGGAGCCGGGCAGCCAAAGTTCAAGTCAATGTGGTCGGCACGGTCCTCTTCAACGACCATGCGCACAGCCTTACCGACGTTGACCGCGTCCACACCGTAAATCTGGATGGAGCGGATCTTCTCGTCCGGGTCATGCTCAATAATGCGCATGGACTCGGGCTTACGCTCCACCAGGGCGCGCGAAGTCACCATTTCGGTCACGTACAGGCCGCCACCATATTCACTGCAGAGGCGGCGGAAAGCCTTATTGGTCACGCCAGCCATCGGGGCGAGAACCACGGGAGTATCAACGGTCAGTTTGCCCAGTTTCAGGGGCGGAAGAGTCAGACGGGGTGCTTCAGAATTCACCCCTATATTGTGGCATACGGGGGCAAATCGAGAACCGGACTCAGCTGACGGGGTACAGAGGAACAGTACAGGCGGATTTTTTGGAGGCGC
>CALGXU010000373.1 GCA_937935205.1 uncultured Rothia sp. | reverse complement strand
AGCGTATACGCTTGAGGGGCGGGGAGTAATCCCGCCCCTCAAGCATTATTGCTGGTCCTGTAATGGGTTATTTTTCAGATTGAGCGCGGCGTGCCGACGGCCGGTTATACGCCACAACCACAGCGAAGATAAAGAGCGTCAAGAGAATGAGCGTCACCACCACGGGTGCAGGGTTTACCATGCTCATTTGCATGCGAACTCCTCCGTCCTGGACCGCCTCTGATTGCAAGCGTATCGCGCCAAAGAACGCCTCTCCCATAGAGCTATTCTCGCCCAGGCTAAAGAGCGTATAGATGGTGCTTCCGATGACTACCGCTACAGTGGCTACTGCAGCAGTAGCAAGCGAAGAAATACTATAGGTGAACCATTTCATGGCGCACTCCTTTTTCATTGCGGGAAATACCCAAAACACTAAAGAACACAGCGAATCCAAGAAGAACCGCAATAATGGTCACGTTAACCTCCGTCGGGAGCCCAAACATATTCAGGCCCAAGGCAAAAGTTGCAACGACCGATAGCAGAAGAATCACTCCAATAACCACAGAGAATGGATTTCCCTTTTCAGGGGGGAAGATAATACCCACGAGATTAGTCATGACGATGGATACCAGCCCAAACCCAAAAACGGTCAGGATATCTGATAGCTGACCCCCTTGCGCTAGATAAACCGTCGCAAGAACTGCACCTAGCGCAAGCATGATAGTTGCCTGCGAACCGATCAGCTGAAGGTAAAACACACCTGCCGACTGGCGGAACGGAGTAAGGCGACGCAGGGGTTCAGAGGAAGCGTACGCGTATATTCCCAAGAAAGCAGGAAGAAGAATGTACGCCGGAGGCATATCCCAGCTCTTCCAAGGAATTGCGAAAGCTGCCACCACCGAAGCTATCAACACAAACTGGTTCTCAAAGCTACGGAACTGCATTAGCACCAAAGTGCCAAATCGAGTGCTCGCAAAACTTCCAGGTAGAGCAAGGAAGTAGCTCCTGAGCGGAGTGTAGTCCTTCGGCGCAATTGCTATAGCTAGAGCTAATAGCAGTCCACATACTCCTAGCAAGGCGAGCACAGCACCCGCTGCTCCTAGAACCCCTCCGATAGCTTCCTCAATACGGAGAAACGCCAGCTGGGGCGCCCATGGGGCAGTATCTTCGAGCAAACGAATCCGCATGTATTCGATGCTCTGGTCGCGCATCAGGCTAAATGCAATAGCCATAAGACCCGCAAGAAGAGCAGGAATCACAAGACCGCGCAGACGTGCCATTCCCACGAGGGCAAGGAGTCGCTCTACTCCCAGGTGGATTACTAGCAGAATCAGGTAAGTAACAAGAGCCGGTGACACGACACAGAGCAAGAAAAGCCTTGCTGCATCCCACCCCACGACAATGCTACAAGCAATAGCCAGCGCACTTGAAAGAGCAATAGTAGCTGTTCCGACAAGAAGCATCTCGAACACAACACTTGCAATCAAGCGTTCCTTATTGGTCGCAGGAAGAGTGTACGTAAGTTCTGTTAGCTCATCTGCTTTCAGGAATAGAATTCGCACAATTGTGTAAAACGCGGCAACCCAAAAAACAGATGCAATACCCATTCCTTCCAGAATCGGCGCTACTATTTCGGGATTATTGAACGTCTGGCGCACAACACTGATACTCAGCAGAACATATCCGGCGTATAGTGCTAATACCCCCAAGAATGCCGCATAACGAATTGGTCGATTTGCCAGAACTCCCCTTCCTAAAACACGGCGGCGCAGGAAGAGGAAATAAAAATGGACGAGCTGATATACCGCGCTGAACCTCATAGGTCCCCCTCGATTTCATCCACAGTTTTTCGGACCATAGCATCGAGAGTTCCATAGCGCTCTAGAAGAACGTCGGTAGCGTCATCCTCGAGCACTACACCGCGGTGGAGGAACGTAACACGGTCTGCGCACCTTTCTAGAAGCGTGAAGTCGTGGCTACACAGTAGGATTCCACATCCTTCATTGCGTAATGTATGCATATCGCGTTCAAAGGTGTAAATTGCATCGATGTCGATTCCGTTAAGCGTCTCATCAATGAGAGTGAGCGGTCGACGCAATAGCAACGCTGCAATGAGCTGAGTTTTCTTGCGCATACCGTGGGAGTAGTCTTCCATCAGGTCATGCTGTCGACCTGTCATCTGGTAACGCTTGAAGTACTCCGCTACAGCATCCTCATCCACTTTCTCCTTGTACAGAGAGTGGATAAAACGCAGATATTCCAGACCAGTCAAAAACTCCGGTAGATAGTCGTTGCTTGCCAGGTACATCAAGGAGGTGCGAGCAGCAAGGCTCTGGTGTTCATGACCGCTAATCTGAATATCGCCCTTCTTGGAGTGTAGAAGGTTGCTTATCAGTTTCATGAGCGTGGATTTTCCAGAGCCGTTAGGTCCAATCAATCCATGAATCTCTCCGGAAGAGACTTGGAGCTGAACGTCGGTGAGGGCGGGTTTCCCAGCCCCGTACGCGTAGGTAATATCGTGCGCGTCAAGAAGCATTTATGCCACGCCCTTCGTCGTGTGTTGATTAGGAATCATCCAGTGATTGCCAAGTTATGCCGGGGTCTTCAATGCGCCTGCAATCGTGCAATCAACGATGCTCGCACGGAACCTACACAGTGGATACTGTCGACATTTTTACTGCTTCAGACTGTGTTGCCTTCCGTGACCAGTCCAAATACAGATAAGTCCAGTCTGGTTGTACGCCAGACTGGGCTCATGCACTTAAGTGTAATATACATGGTGTGTATCGCGACACTATCTAACTAAAAAATTTTCTCATGAGGCGTTAAGCGTATACGCTTGAGGGGCGGGGAGTAATCCCCGCCCCTCAAGCGCTTAAATACCCAGCCCGATGC
>CALGXU010000372.1 GCA_937935205.1 uncultured Rothia sp. | reverse complement strand
AGCCTGGTTCCATTCAGCACCCCAGTTCGGCTTGGTGGTGTCGAATCCACCGTCTTCAAGGTGAGTGAGTACCCAAGGGGCGCGGGTCTTGGGGGCGTTTGCGTCCTTGTTCTTGGCGATGAGGACGCGGTGCCCAATGAGACTGACGGCCTTCTGGTAGAGGTGCTGGCCGTCAAGGTTTCCACGCAGAGGTGCGGTGCGGACTTCCTCCTCCAGCCAGGGGCCCGAACGGTCTTCCGGGTTGGGGGCAAGGAATCGAATAAATCCGCGGTACGCAATCTTCGGGTCAATATAGGCGGCTACGATGACGCCGTAATACGCCTTGCCGTCGGGGTTATTGCTGTAGCACGCATCAAGGGTGCGCAGCTTCTCGATGATTTCGTCCTCGGTAGTGAGGATGGAGTACGCCCGCTCAGTGACAGCCATAGTCCATGCTCGACCGGTGAGGGTCGGATCCGTGGTGAGAACGGCGGAGTTGTACACTTCGCGCAGTCGCTCATCTGAGGAGGGCGGGCGCTTTGCCATGATGTCTTCTTCCTGAAGTAGCTTCTGCAGAAATTATTCTGCTATGTCTTTCCTAATCCTAGATTATCAGGAAAAAATGCTATAGGCACCTATAGCGTCCCAACAGAAAATACTACTTTTTGCGGCGCGTCTTCAATCGGGGTTTACGCGCGAGCGCACCGGTAATGGTCCGCCTCTCGATGTACTCCGTCAGCTCCTTCTGCACGCTGCTTGGCGCAAGAACATACAGCTCAATACACGCCTGCAACACAGCGCTCGCACTGGTTTTGTTCTTATGGGCCTGCTCCATGAAGAGCTCACGCATACCCTTATGTGTGCGAGTGACGATCTGCCCGGTCGGCACCTCGCCCTTCTCGGCGTACTCCAGCTTTTGTGCCTTAAGCTCGGCATGTTTGAGAAGCTTCTGCGCAATCTCCTGCTGCTCACGAGAGGTGTACGGCTTATTAGAATGGGTGTTCGAAACCATGAAATATAAGAGGCCTTCTACTGGACAGGTCTAACAAAAAACCAGCCCTCAACACAAGCCTTTGGTCTCTAACCAGTATATACAAAAGTGCCCCTCCTTTCCCATATCCCACAAGGAATCA
>CALGXU010000371.1 GCA_937935205.1 uncultured Rothia sp. | reverse complement strand
CGAGCCCACGCAGCACGGTTTTGAGCGTACGTTGACGGAGCGTCGTGAGCGTATCCGCCGTATTTTGGATGCGGCTCCCGTGCAGGATACGACCCGTTAGCTTACGCGGCTCCCATCGAGTCGCCTACTATTTTGAGTGCTGACCACCGGGGAGTGGCGCGCCTCGGCGGGCAAGTCAGCCGCGCGCACCAATCACACGAAACCACCCGCGCGGGAGGGTTCGCCGGGCAGCTTCCCCGCCCCTCCTAAAAGAGGGTAAACAGAAAGCGGTGCGTAGTACCTCGGTAGTACTGCGCACCGCGTCAGAGTTTTGAGTTTGTGATAGACGTCTTGACTGTCGGCCTTCCCGGAAGGGCGGACGCCAAGCTTGTTATGGTTTCTAGTCTAGGCGATATGGGGGTCCGTTTCAAGCTATTCCCATAGATTCACAGGTTAAAAATAACGAAATGATTACAATCCAACATCTCGGCGCCGCAATTTTTCGGGGAAGGCACGCCTAAATAGCCCTGACGGGTGCAAATATTTTCTGTTGGGGTCGTGTGGGTAACCATCAAAAACCCACACGCACAGTGATTTGAAGCAAAGATTTCCCAAAAGGCTGGTAAAGCCCGGGTGCATCCGGTAAGCTTGACGGGTCTGGCAATTACTGTGCCCGCATCCGTGCGGGTGTCAGTAATGTAGCTGCGGGGTACTCTGCCCCGAGCTCTCCGCCCCACCTCCGTACAGCAACGACCGAATCGGTCGCGTACGGATCCCGGCGGGGTCAACCGAGGAGGCCAGTATTCAACAGACCGAGGCCCCACCCGTGAGGGTGCAGGAGCCTCACATAGAAAGGTAGATTGTGGCTAAGCACAACCGCACCCGCCGTACCGTGCGTCAGTCCCGTGCCCTGGGCATTGCACTGACCCCGAAGGCAGAAAAGTACCTCGAGCGTCGTCCTTACGGCCCCGGCCAGCACGGCCGTGCCCGCAAGAAGGCTGACTCCAACTACGCTACCCAGCTGAAGGAAAAGCAGCGTCTGCGCGCTCAGTACAACATCCGCGAGGCACAGATGCGCCGCGCATACCTCGAGGCAAAGCGTACCGAGGGCCAGACCGGTAAGAACATGGTCGAGCTGCTCGAGACCCGCCTCGACGCTCTGGTTCTGCGTGCAGGCTTCGCCCGCACCATTGCACAGGCACGTCAGATGGTTGTTCACCGTCACATCATGGTTGACGGCGTTCGCGTGGACCGCCCCTCGTTCCACGTCAAGCCCGGCCAGCTGATCCACGTTCACCCCAAGGCTGAGAAGACCACCCCCTTCCAGGCTGCGGCTGCAGGTGAGAACCAGGCAGTTCTGCCCGAGGTTCCCGCATACCTGAACGTTGAGATCGAGAAGCTGCACGCAAAGCTTGAGCGCAAGCCCAAGCGCGAAGAGATCCCCGTGATCTGCGACGAGCAGCTGGTCGTTGAGTACTACTCGCGTCTGGCATAATCTCGATTTTTCGAGAAGCAACCCGTCCTGCACCGTTCGGTGGGGGCGGGTTGTTCCCGTTTAACGCGCGGGTTTTTGGGGTATATACACCAGAGGGCAGTGGCGTCGCTGAACCTGTGAATCTTCCGTCGCTGGGAGTTTCATGAGAGTTTGGGGGGCGCTTGAAGGATTTTTCGACTAAAATAGGGGATTGAACTGTGTAAACAGTCCGGCTGCGCGCCACGGTGGCGTCCAGCCTTGTACGACTATTGATAAGCATCATGCATTGAGCGGAATGGGGTTATAGATGACCGGCGGAGATATTGCGGGCCTGATTGCAGCAGGAGTTTTTGCGATTCTGGTGGCCCTGCTTGCGCTACCCATTATTCGCCTGACCAAGGTGTTTGATGAGCTTATCGTGACGATTCGTTCGCTGAACCAGAGCACCGGCCCCCTCATTGAAGAGGTGACCCGCACTGTGGTGACCACCAATGAGCAGCTGGAGAAGGTTGACGACATCACCTCGAACGTTTCGGATGCGTCCGCGAACGTTTCTGCGCTGTCCTCGCTGGTGACCTCGACTGTGGGTCAGCCGCTGATTAAGGTTGCGTCCTTCTCGTACGGTGTGCGTCAGGCGTTCCGCGGCGGCAAGTCCGGCGACGCACACGGCACCGGCAACAACCATGCTGGCGGTCAGTATGGTTCGGCACAGTCCTCTTACTCTGCAGGTGGTGAGAACTAATGGGTCTGCTTCGTTCAGCTCTTCTGCTTGGCGCCGGCGCGGCGGTTGGTTACTTCGCTTCTAGGCGTGCCGCCTCCGAACCTGCTCAGCGTACCCCCGGCAGCGCCCTGCTCATGCGTGAGCACGGTGAGCTTGCCCTCAACCCGGAGTCTCAGATGGGAAAGTTCTTCGATTCGCCGATTGGCAAGCCCCTGCAGCCGTACGCGCTGCGTGCTGTTGAGTTCGCCGCCCGCGTGCGTGAGGGCATGCAGGAGAAGGAGATGGAGCTCAACGCTAAGGTGGAGCGCCAGAAGCAGGATTTGCGTCCTGGCTCCCTGGATACGTGGGACCGCCAGATGAGCTCTGCTGAGATTGAGTCCACGAACCGCCGCCTGGCTGAGCGTGAACTCATTGAGGTGGAGGCTGAGATTGCCTCCTTGGAAGAGGCGCAGAAGCGAGCGCGTGAGCAGCGTATTGCGCGTGACCGTCAGCTCGGCGACGGCTTCTTCAACTAGGTTTTTAAAGGTGGTGCTTTTGTCCGTTAACCACGGTACGAGATTGGCTCGATTAGCCATTTTGCTCTCGGGCAGGCACCATAGGTCAGTAGACTAATTTAGAATTTCGCACAGATTATTCAAAGGAACGAGATGCTCTCACAGGAGATTTCCAAGCGCTGGATCGATTTCTTCGCTTCCCGCGGCCATACTGTGGTGCCTTCGGCATCGCTGATTTCGAACGAGCCCGGCGCCATGTTCACCATCGCCGGTATGGTTCCGTTCATTCCCTACTTCCTGGGCCGTGAGACCCCTCCGTTCTCCCGCGCGACCAGCGTGCAGAAGTGCATCCGCACCCTGGATATTGAAGAGGTCGGTAAGACTGCGCGTCACGGTACCTTCTTCCAGATGGCTGGTAACTTCTCCTTCGGTGATTACTTCAAGGAACAGGCGATTCCGTTTGCTTACGAGCTGCTGACCACCCCTCAGGATAAGGGCGGTTTCGGTCTGGATTCGGAGCGCCTGTGGGTCACCATCTACGAGGGTGACGATGAGGCGTTCGAGATTTGGACTAAGACCGTTGGTTTCCCCGCCGAGCGTATTCAGCGTATGGGCATGAAGGAAAACTACTGGTCCACCGGTCAGCCCGGCCCTGCAGGCCCCGACTCGGAGATCTTCTACGACCGTGGCCCCGCGTACGGTAAGGAAGGCGGCCCGGCGGCTGACGACGACCGTTACATTGAGATTTGGAACCTCGTGTTCATGCAGTACCAGCGTGGCGAGGGCATCGGCAAGGATGACTTCGAGATTCTGGGTGATCTGCCGAAGAAGAACATCGATACCGGTCTGGGCGTTGAGCGTCTTGCCATGCTGCTGCAGGGTGTTGAGAACTTCTACGAGACCGACCAGGTCCGCCCCGTTCTGGACGCTGCTTCTAAGCTGTCCGGTAAGAAGTACCACGGCTCCGAGTCCCCCGAGGACGAGGGCTACGAGGACGACGTGCGTATGCGCGTGGTGGCGGACCACATCCGCTCCTCGCTGATGCTGATTGCTGATGGCGTGACCCCCTCCAACGAGGGTCGCGGCTACATTCTGCGCCGTCTGATGCGCCGCGCTATCCGTGCGATGCGTCTGCTGGGCGTTACTGAGCCCTGCCTGCCCGTGCTGTTCCCGGCTTCTTGCGAGGCTATGAAGGGTGCTTTCCCGTACGTTGGTGAGGACTTCGAGCGTATTTCCCGCATTGCGTACGCTGAGGAGAAGGCGTTCCTGCACACCATTGAGACCGGTACTGAGCGTCTGGAAGAGGCTGTTGCTGCCGCTAAGAAGGACGGCTCCAACGCTGTTTCCGGTGCTGAGGCGTTCGCTCTGCACGACACCTACGGCTTCCCGATTGACCTGACCCTCGAGATGGCTGCTGAGGCTGGCGTGAAGGTTGACGAGAAGGCTTTCCGTGAGCTGATGGCTGAGCAGCGTCACCGTGCGCAGGCTGACGCTAAGGCGAAGAAGGGTGCGTTCGCTGACCTGTCCGAGCTGCGTAAGCTCGTGGACGAGCGCGGCTCCATCTTCACCGGTTACACCGAGCTGCGTACTGAAACTAAGCTGCGCGCAATCCTGGTGGACGGCGTGTCTGTTCCCGCGGCTAAGGCTGGCGACAAGATTGAGGTTGTCCTGGATGAGACTCCGTTCTACGCGGAGGCTGGTGGCCAGGCAGCTGACACCGGTGTTATTACCGGCAACGGTTTCATCATTGACGTTCAGGACGTTCAGCAGCCCGTGAAGGGTCTGAGCGTTCACCGCGCTATCGTCCGTGAGGGCGAGGTTCACGCAGGTGCCGATGTTGTGGCACAGGTTGATGTTCAGCGCCGCCGCGACGGTGAGAAGGCACACTCCGGTACCCACATCATTCACGCTGCCCTGCACCAGGTGCTCGGCAACGAGGCTACTCAGCGTGGCTCCTTCAACAAGGAAGGCTACCTGCGCTTCGACTTCGCGTGGGGCGAGGGCCTGTCCGAGTCCGCTAAGCACGAGGTGGAAGAGGTTGCTAACCTCGCCATCCGCGACAACCACGAGGTGATTACCCGCGAGATGCCGCTGGCTGAGGCTAAGGCTCTGGGCGCTATGAGCCTCTTCGGCGAGAAGTACGGCGACGTGGTGCGTGTTGTTGAAATCGGCGGCGAGTTCTCCCGCGAGCTGTGCGGTGGTACCCACGTTGGTTCGTCCGCTGAGATTGGTTCGCTGACCCTGCTGACTGAGAGCTCTGTTGGTTCGGGCAACCGCCGTGTTGAGGCTCTG
Source organism: uncultured Rothia sp. (assembly GCA_937935205.1). GTDB lineage: Bacteria > Actinomycetota > Actinomycetes > Actinomycetales > Micrococcaceae > Rothia. The sequence continues at coordinate 4,992 of CALGXU010000371.1, read as the reverse complement.
GTGGGTCTGGATTCCTTCAACCACCTGGCTGCTGAGCGTACCCTGGTGAACCAGCTGACCGGCCTGATGAAGGTTCAGTCTTCCGCTGATCTGCCGGAGAAGATTAACCAGACTCTGGCTAAGCTGAAGGCTGCTGAGAAGGAACTGGCTCAGCTGCGCCGCGAGAAGCTGCAGGCTGAGGCTGGCAAGCTGCTGGAGAACGCACAGACCATCGGTTCTGTTCGCGTTCTGGCACACGATGCTGGCGAGCTGGACGCTAACGGCGTTCGTGAGCTGGCTCTGGATCTGCGTTCGCGCTTCGGCTCCGAGGCTGCGGTTGTCGCTGTGGTGGGTGTGGCTAACGGTCGCCCCGTCATCCTGGTGGCAACTAACGAGGGTGCTCGTGAGGCTGGCGTGAAGGCTGGCGCTCTGGTCCGCGTCGCTGCCGGTGTTCTCGGCGGCGGTGGCGGCGGTAAGGACGACGTCGCTCAGGGTGGTGGCCAGGATGCATCCAAGATTGGTGCTGCACTGGACGCTGTCCGCGACGCTATCGCACAGGCTCAGGCCTAAACATGGCAGAATTCCAGCGCGGAGTGCGGATGGGTGTCGATGTGGGTAACGCCCGCGTCGGCACCGCCCTCAGCGACCCCGACGGTATCCTCGCCACCCCGCTCAAGACGCTGCGCCGCGACGCGAAGAAGAACTCTGACCGCCGTGTTTTGCGTAAGCTGATTGAGGTGAACGAGGTGGTGGAGGTTTTCGTCGGGCTTCCGAAGACCATGCGTGGTGGGGATTCTCCCTCCACGGAAATGGCTCGGGAGTACGCTCAGGCTCTGCGCTCCGAGCTGGATGCCGAAGAGAAAACACACATTAACATTTGGCTGGTGGATGAGCGACTCACCACCGTGAGCGCTCACCGTGCACTGCACGAGGCTGGGGTTTCCAGCCGAGATTTCAAGACTATGGTTGACCAGGTGGCGGCTGTGAATATTTTGCAGTACAGCCTGGATGCCCTCAAGGCGGGGCAGTCCGTAGCCGGGTACAAGGTGAGCGATCCGGCCCACGAAGAAAACCGACCGTCCGAGTCAGAAGGGACCACGGTCGGTGCCGTCAACGAAACGGAGAACCTTCAGTGACCGAACAGAATAAACAGCCCGAAGAGAGCGGGCTCGACCTCTTTAGGCCGACGGCTGAGGACGAACGTAAGGGCATTACCGGCATCACGATGGAACAGGAAATCGTGTCGGTGGCTACGTTGCGTGCGCGTAAGCGCCGCCGCCGCGCCGTCATGCTGAGCGCAATTTCCCTATTTGTCGTGGCTCTGGTCATCATTTCTGGTGCCCTGATTACTCGTTACGACCCGTTCAAGAATCGTGACTACTCGGGTAGCGGTAACGGTACGACCGTGACGTTCACGATTCGTTCCGGCCAGTCCACCGCGCAGGTGGCTGAGGAGCTGGAGGCGGCGGGCATCATTGCTGATGCTGATAAGTTCGTTGAGGTGTACACCAAGGAGAGCAAGGGCAAGTACCTGCAGCCTGGCACCTACGAACTGCAGCAGCACATGAGCAGCTCGAGCGCGATTACGACCATTATTGAGGCGAACAGCAACGTACTGTACCTGGCGATTCCGCAGGGTAAGCGCGTGAACGAGACCATCGATCTGATTGTTTCCGGCTCCGATGGTGCGTTCACTCGCAAGCAGGTTGAGGACGCAGTCAGCAACTACACCCAGTACGGTGTGCCGAGCAACTTCCCCTCGATTGAGGGTTGGCTGCACCCGGGCGAGTACCGATTCCCGAAGGACACCGACATCAAGAAGGTCATTCAGACCATGGTTGATAAGACCAAGGCTGACCTGAAGGAAGCCGGCGTGAGCGGCGATCAGAAGATCTTTGAGGTGCTGACGATTGCCTCCATCGTGGAGCTTGAGGCTCAGCCGAAGGACTACGTGGCGGTTGCTGGCATCATTGAGAACCGTCTGAACAACCCCGATGGTGAAACCTCGGGTCTGATTCAGTCGGATGCGACCGTGACCTACGGTCTGGGTGTCCGCTCGTACCACCTGACGGAAGAGCAGAAGGCCGATAAGAGCAATAAGTACAACACTTATGCGAATAAGGGTCTTCCGAAGGGTCCGATTGGTTCCCCGCAGCTGGCTTCGATTAAGGCTGCTGCGGCTCCCGAGAAGAACCCGTACTATTACTGGGTGACTGTGGACCTGGACTCCGGTGAGACTAAGTACTCCCGCACTTACGCTGAGCACCAGCGTTATGTTGAAGAGTACAACCAGTGGTGTTCTAAGCACCCGAACCGTTGTAGCTAATCGGTTTAGCCGGTAGCTATGATTCGGTAGCTTTGGACTGAAGGTTCCTTGCTGAGGCGGGTACCGCCTCCACGAGAGTGGGGGAGGTGCCCGCCTTTGCTATACCCGAATATTGGTTTGTCCCTTAAAATGGGTAGAGTGCGCCCATGAACGCGGGTTCGTGGCGTGCGTGTCTGCAGGTCCCAAGCGTTGAGAGCGAGAGAGTGCCGATGAAGACTGAACCGTACCGTGAAGCCCCGTATCTTCGCCGTGCCTACGTGCTGGGGCACCCGATTGAGCATTCTCTGTCACCGGCGCTGCATCGTGCCGCGTATGACTTTTTGGGTGAGCAGAATTTGGGTTATGATCGCCGCGATACTCTGCCCGATGATTTGCCGGCGATTATGCACGGTGTGCGCCACCCGGACGGTACGGAGGACGCCCCGTATATTGCGGGCCTGTCGGTGACGATGCCGTTGAAGACCGCGGTCATTCAGTATTGCGATGAGCTGAGCGAGACTGCCCGCGTGACCGGTGCGGTGAACACGGTGTATCCGCGCGGTGAGAAGGTGCTGGGCGATAACACGGACGTGATCGGCATTGTGAACGCGCTGCGCCACGCCGGTTTGGAGCCGGAACCGTTTAAGGATTCTGCCGCGATTGTGGGTGGCGGAGCGACCGCTATTTCCGCTCTGACCGCACTGCACGCGCTGGGGTACCGCCGCGTGAGCGTGTACGCCCGTTCGTTGCATAAGCTTGGTAGTGTGCAGGAGGCGGCGGACCGCCTGGGCGTTCAGCTGGAGCAGGTTTCTCTGGCTGAGCTGCCGCAGAATCTTGCTGAACGCGGTCATCACCCGGTGGTGTCTACTCTTCCAGCCCATGCGGCGGATGAGTGGGCGAACCAGCTGAGCGGGCTGAAGGGCGCCTCCGCGACGCACCGGCCGGTACTGCTCGATGTTGCGTATAACCCGTGGCCTTCGGTGCTGGCGAGCGCCTGGGAGGCGAACGGCGGCACGGTGGTTTCTGGCCTGGAGATGCTGCTGTATCAGGCGGTGGAGCAGGTTCTGCTTTTTACTGACCGCACCCTGTCTGAGGGTGAGCTACTGGGTTTGGTGAACGCGATGTGTGCGGCGGTTGATTTGCCGCCTCGTGCTTCCGTTTCGTGAAAAAAGCGTGCTTTCACTCGCTCAGTAAACGGGCATTTTATACACTATTTATACATGTGAAGAATTATTATTCCTTCCTCCTGCGCTGCGGTGCGGGTGCGATGAAAAGAGGTTAACCTATGGCTCTTCGTTGGCTCACTGCCGGAGAATCCCACGGCGAGGCGCTCGTCGGCATCATTGAAGGCGTGCCCGCCGGTGTGGAACTCACCAGCGATATGGTGCGTGACGCCCTGGCTCGCCGCCGCCTCGGCTACGGCCGCGGTGCCCGCATGAAGTTCGAGGAGGACCGCGTGCGCATCCTCGGCGGTGTGCGTCACGGCCTGACTCAGGGCGGCCCGGTCGCGATTGAGATTGCGAACACCGAGTGGCCAAAGTGGACTGACGTGATGAGCTCCGACCCGGTGGATCCGAAGCTGATTGAGGGTCGTGCGCGTAATGCTGCGCTGACTCGTCCGCGCCCCGGCCACGCTGACTTTACCGGCATGCAGAAGTACAACTTCTCTGAGGCTCGCCCGGTGCTGGAGCGCGCCTCCGCGCGTGAGACTGCGACCCGTGTGGCTCTTGGCGTGGTTGCCGCCCAGATTTTGAAGGCTCTGGGTGTTGAGCTGGTTTCTCACACCGTGGCTGTGGGTGGCGTGCACGCTCCCGAGGGTGCTCCGGTGCCTTCGCCCCGCAACGTTGATCAGCTGGATGCTGACCCGCCGCGCTGCTTCGACAAGGCAACCTCCGACGCGATGGTTCAGCGCGTGGACGAGGCGCACAAGGAGGGCGAGACTCTCGGCGGCGTGGTTGAGGTGCTCGCGTACGGTATGCCTCCCGGACTGGGTTCGTACGTGCACTGGGACCGCCGCCTGGACGCGCGCCTGGCCGCCGCCCTGATGGGTATTCAGGCTATTAAGGGCGTTGAGGTTGGCGACGGTTTCGCGACCGCTGACCGCCCGGGCACTGCCGCTCACGACGAGATTTCCGTTGGCGAGCACGGCGTTACCCGCGATACCAACCGTGCAGGTGGTATTGAGGGCGGCATGAGCATCGGCGACCTGCTGCGTGTGCGCGCGGCAATGAAGCCCATTGCGACCGTGCCGAAGGCTCTGAAGACCATTGACACTTCCACCGGTGAAGAGGCTCGCGCCCACCACCAGCGTTCGGACGTGTGTGCTGTTCCCGCTGCCGGCGTGGTGGCGGAGGCTATGGTCGCCCTGGTGCTCGCTGAGGCTGCACTGGAGAAGTTTGGTGGCGACTCGATTGGTGAGACTCGCCGCAACATGGATTCCTACCTGGACGCTATTCCGGCGTCTCTGGCGTGGGAGTCTAACGTGGCTGGTTGGGACGCGTAGTGCCCCTTCCGGCGGAGTCTGAGGGCCGCGGCGCTAAGGGTCGCGGTTCCGGGGAGGTTTCTGTGGAGCAGGGCGTTCGCCCGGTAGCTTCGAGCCCCCTTGCGCGTATTGCTGCGGCAACGCAGCGTGCGCGAGGGGGCGCTTCGCCGCGCCCGGAATCCGGTGTACCTGCCGCGGCTAAGCGGGCTGTTGAAGCTAAGCCGGC
>CALGXU010000370.1 GCA_937935205.1 uncultured Rothia sp. | reverse complement strand
AAGTGGTGGATGCCTTGGCTAGTAGAGGCGATGAAAGACGTGCCAGGCTGCGATAAGTCTCGGGGAGCCGTCAAGGGGCTTTGATCCGGGAATTTCTGAATGGGGCAACCCAGTTAAGCGCGAGCTTAACTACCTAATATGGAGCGAACGAGGGGAATTGAAACATCTTAGTACCCTCAGGAAAAGAAATCAAAAGAGATTACGCTAGTAGCGGCGAGCGAACGCGTAAGAGGGCAAACCACTAGTTTACTAGTGGGGTTGTAGGACTGCAATATAGACTAAACTTAGCTAATAGAACAACCTGGAAAGGTTAGGCACAGAGGGTGATACCCCCGTATATGAAAGCTTTGTTTTACTTAGCAGTATCCTGAGTAGGGCGGAACACGTGATATTCTGTCTGAAGCTGGGTAGACCACTATCCAACCCTAAATACTACTACTAGACCGATAGTGCACAAGTACCGTGAGGGAAAGGTGAAAAGAACTGAGGTGATCAGAGTGAAATAGAACCTGAAACCATTTGCTTACAATCATTCAGAGCCCTATGATTTATCAGGGTGATGGACTGCCTTTTGCATAATGAGCCTGCGAGTTGTGATGTCTGGCGAGGTTAAGGAAACCCGGAGCCGTAGCGAAAGCGAGTCTTAATAGGGCGTTTAGTCAGACGTTGCAGACCCGAAACGATGTGATCTATCCATGAGCAGGTTGAAACCGGTGTAAGAGCCGGTGGAGGACCGAACCCGCTAGCGTTGAAAAGCTATGGGATGACTTGTGGATAGGGGTGAAAGGCCAATCAAACATCGTGATAGCTGGTTCTCTCCGAAATATATTTAGGTATAGCGTCATGTAGTAACACTAGGGGGTAGAGCACTGAATGGGCTAGGGCATACACCAATGTACCAAACCCTATCAAACTCCGAATACCTAGTGTGTAATCATGGCAGTCAGGCGGCGAGTGATAAAATCCGTCGTCGAGAGGGGAACAACCCAGACTAACAGCTAAGGTCCCTAAATCTCATTTAAGTGGAAAACGATGTGGAGTTACTTAAACAACCAGGAGGTTGGCTTAGAAGCAGCCATCCTTTAAAGAAAGCGTAATAGCTCACTGGTCTAGTGATTTTGCGCGGAAAATATAACGGGGCTAAAATGAGTACCGAAGCTTTAGACTTAGTTTTACTAAGTGGTAGGAGAGCGTTGTATTTGCGTTGAAGGTATACCGGTAAGGAGTGCTGGAGCGAATACAAGTGAGCATGCAGGCATGAGTAGCGATAATTGGGGTGAGAATCCCCAACGCCGTAAACCCAAGGTTTCCTACGCGATGCTCGTCATCGTAGGGTTAGCCGGGTCCTAAGCAAAGTCCGAAAGGGGTATGCGATGGAAAATTGGTTAATATTCCAATGCCAACTATAATGTGCGATGGAAGGACGCTTAGAGTTAGAGGAGCCAGCGGATGGTAGTGCTGGTCGAAAGGTGCAGGTTGGAGTTCAGGCAAATCCGAACTCCTTTAAGCCGAGGCCTTACAGGTGCGTGAAGTTCTTCGGAATGAATCGTAAATCCTTGATACTGTCGAGCCAAGAAAAGTTTCTAAGTTTAGTTATAGTTGCCCGTACCGTAAACCGACACAGGTGGGTGGGATGAGTATTCTAAGGCGCGTGGAAGAACTCTCTTCAAGGAACTCTGCAAAATAGCACCGTATCTTCGGTATAAGGTGTGCCTAACTTTGTGAAGGATTTACTCCGTAAGCATTGAAGGTTACAACAAAGAGTCCCTCCCGACTGTTTACCAAAAACACAGCACTCTGCTAACTCGTAAGAGGATGTATAGGGTGTGACGCCTGCCCGGTGCTCGAAGGTTAATTGATGACGTTAGCTCTGCGAAGCGTTTGATCGAAGCCCGAGTAAACGGCGGCCGTAACTATAACGGTCCTAAGGTAGCGAAATTCCTTGTCGATTAAATATCGACCTGCATGAATGGCGTAACGAGATGGGAGCTGTCTCGAAGAGGGATCCAGTGAAATTGTAGTGGAGGTGAAAATTCCTCCTACCCGCGGCAAGACGGAAAGACCCCGTGGACCTTTACTACAGCTTGACACTGCTA
>CALGXU010000369.1 GCA_937935205.1 uncultured Rothia sp. | reverse complement strand
GAAGTACAGAATGTAGCAGACGATGCCACCAACAATCGTGATGACCGACAGCAGGATACTGCGGATGAATAGCGGCACGCCAGGGAGCGCCTTCTCGAATGCCTCGTAGGCGATGCTCTGCGTCAGAGCGGTACCTGAGAGAACCAAGCCCACACCCACAATCTTTGCCGCCACGATAGCGTGGTCACCGGCAATGATGCTTAGCGACTTCCAGTTACCGGTACCGGCAATCAGCGCGAAACGGAACCACAAGGTAAGAGCCAGGAAAATCAGGTCCAGGTTCAGCATCATGCGGTGAAGACCGATAAGACCCATGAAGTCAGTGACCGGTGCGAGCGCAGCAAAGGAGGTGAAGGAGGCCGGGACGCGATCGACGAACGGAGTCTTGCCGGCAGCGGTTTCGTAGCCGCCGCCACCGTTTGCCGAGGAGTAGAGCAGCGCTGCGCGTACCTGCCATTTGTAGGTGCACAAGTCGGGGTTCTTCTCTGCCTGCTCGTGAAGCTTTTCCAGGCCGGGCATTGCGGTGAGGTTGCAGCCTCGCACGTCGCCGTTGTCGATGGCTTCACGCTCTGCCTTGGTGTAGGAGCTGGTCCAGTGGAGGTACTCGGCCCAGGTGGGATTATCGGAGTTCACGGTGGGTACCACGCCGGCCTTGGGCAGCTTGACCTTCACGGCGTCTCCCTGACCGCCAGCATCAAAGACGAAGAACACCTTCTTGTCGCTGATATAGGAGTTCGACTTCTTGTTGTAGATGACCTCAGAATCAGGACCCAGCTCCTCGGGGTTCTTACCCACCCCAGAGATAAACTTCGCCTTCTGATCACCCAGATTATTGCCGATTGCACCAGAGGCGTACACCGGGTTAATCAGACGGGAGATGAAGGAGCCCGAAATGCAATCCACGGTCGTTTGCGCGTCGGAGGCCTTCGCATTGCCAGAGCAGGAGCTAGAAACAGCCGCTGCAGGAGCCAAACTGACCTGCGTCGCACCAGTATTAATGGTCGTGTAGAGGCCGTGGGTGACGGTAGAGGTCACGAGCGCGCTCGCTACACCGGCGGCGGCAATGGAGCCAAAGATGCGGGTGAGGGTGAGCTTCGCGCCGTTCTTGTGCCACATGAACATCAGCCATGCGCCGCCAATGGACATGATGGCTGCGAGCATACCGCCCTTAACGAGCGCCTGGTCGAAGTGACGGAAAATGCTAGTCACGATCTCGGAGGACATGAAGGGGGATACGAAGTCGTTGCTGAAGGGCACGTTAATGAACGCGCGCATCAGCTCAACGAGGGTAACCACCCAACCAAACGGCAGGTTCGCCAGGATCGTACCGGCAGAGCTGACGGCGGTATCTACCGGCTGGCACGGGGCAACTTCATAGATGCTCCATGCGTAGCCAGAAGATCCGTAGGCACCCCAGAAATCACTGATCTCCGTGTAGGAGACCTTGGTCGGAGTGACGTTCAGACCGTCGGTAGTGTGGCCAGAATCGACAGTGCTTGTCGAGTAAGCCGGCGGGTCCATCACATACTGGATGTCGCAAATCTTATCTAGGCCAAAGGGTGCCCACGCCTGCGCCACCTGAGCCTGCATCAGCGCCGAAAGGTAGCTGATGAAGCTTGCCAGCACCACGGCAAACACAATCCGGCAGACCCACACTGGGATCGTGCGCCCGAGCATTTCTTTCACAATCTTTTCCTCTCGCACATGGGGGAGCAACCGCTACACCCAGGCATCTTCCTGAATAGTTTCTACTGCCGGTTCAGCGGCAGGTTCAGGCTCCACCACAGCAGTAGTGGACTCCATCACCGGCGAATACGGATCCAACCAAACGCCGTTCGCGTCCGTCGGGTACTGCCGCATGGAGGCGCGCTCATCTCGACTCTGACCGTCATTATTCGACAAGAACGCCTGATACTCGGGGTTCCACCCAATATCAAACTGCACCACCTTAACGTTGTTAATGTTGCCGGTATCGTCATCAGGCGGCAACGAAATCAGTGCACGGCCCGGACGGTCACGCTTCACATCAGGCATAGCAGCCACCAACGCCTCGAACTCGTCCGGATGATCGGCATAACCCAAAGCCGTTGCCACAGCCTTACGCGAGCGCTCATCAGAGCGGCCAACCCAACGGCCACCGAGCTTGTTGCCAAACAGCTTTTCGTCGTTCGCGCTGGCCGTGGACTGATCCAGCAAGAACGGCGTGATCATCAGGGATCGGCCCATTGAGACAATGCGCTTAATCTGGGACTGGAACGCCACATTGTCACGCGCGACGTTGAACTCGTCCACGACAAGCACCTTGAAACCCTGGATGGACTTCGAGTTGATCAGCATCTGGCCCACGTAGGTTGCCAGCAGGCCGTAGACCATGGAGGAGGCGCGCTCGCGGTAGCCTGATGCTGCCTGTCCTTCGGTCGGAAGGGTAAGGCCGTTCGTGTTGATGAGGATAGTGTTCACGCCCTGGTAGTGCAGTTGCACGTTCTCGGTCTTCTTGCCGAAGACAAGGCGGCCAATGCTGTCTTCCGCTGCGGATTGCAGGTTGGAATGCAGGTTGGACATTTCACGGCGCATTGACTGGTACGCCTCACTGCCAGAGGCCGCGTAGAGTTCTTCCTCGCTCTTGCCCAGTTCACCGCGGCGCATGCGCTCCATCAGCGTGTACATAGACGGGTTCTCGGTCGAGAGCTCCAGGCGGATCAGGTCATGCAAGCGAGCGCGCTGGTTCTCGGTCATGCTGGATTCGAGCATTTCAGAGATGGCCATCTCCACCAGGGAGAACGTCTCGGAGCGCCACAGGTCGTAGGCCTTATCGGCGGTGTCTCGGTCAGGGTCTGCCGGGTTGGGTTCTCGGGAAATGAGGGTGAACGGATCGAGCATGCCAGGCTTGCCCTCAGTGTTCAGCGACCACAGCTTGACGTGGCCGCGGCCATGCAGGGCGAGGTTCGCCAGCTGGTCGCGCTTCGGATCGATAATGATCGTGAAATAGTTGCGGATTCGGCACAGGTCAAGCAGCTGCAAGGAGGCGACGGTCTTACCGGATCCCAGGGAGCCGTTGAAGAAGGTTGCCGGGGCGTGGCCCTTCTTGCCCAGCAGCGTTGGGTCGAAGAAGACCGGGGTAGAGCCGTAGTAACCGATGTAGAACCCGTACTTGTGGCCAACCTCTACGGTCGTAAAGACGCCGCTCATGGTCAGTGCGCCAATATCGGTGTGGGTCGTGTGATGGTCGGTCAGCTTGGCATCACGCAGAGCCTTCTGTGCCGGGAAGCTCTCACGCCAGTAGTCGTAGGAGGCTCCAAAGAGCGGGTTGAGGTTCGTTTGCATAGCCTCACTCATGAGGTTAATAATCTCTTCGGAGTATTCGATGGCCTGATCTCGAGTCTTTGCGTGAGCGAAAACGCGGGTGGTGAGGGTAATCAGCGGAGCCGTCTGGTCATTCTCTACCTCGTAGCTGTGCTGCTTGGATTCTTCCTTAATACGGGTGAGTTCGTTGCTGAGCGCTCCACTTGTATCCGTCTGGTAGTTGGACTCCTGGTTAATCCTTCGGTTAGCCTTCTTCGCGTCGTCTGCCGCCTTCTGGCTCGACTTCACGATGAATCGGAACGAAATATCAACCGGGATACCGGTTTCCTTCAGCTGATCAACCCACATTGCAGGGATACCCT
>CALGXU010000368.1 GCA_937935205.1 uncultured Rothia sp. | reverse complement strand
GCGGTCAGCTTGACCTTGATGACGGCCTCCTCACCGGCGTGCTCGCCGCCGGAGAGCTTGGTCTCGAAGGTTGCATCCTCGCCAGCGGACAGGCCGGTCAGAGCCTCGTCGATACCCTCGAGCATGGTGCCGGAACCGATCTGGTAGGACAGGTCGTTTGCTGCGTCTACCTGCTCGCCGTCGATCTCAGCGGCGATGTCGATGGTCACGAAGTCCTTGTCAGCTGCGGGGCGCTCAACGGTCTTCAGGGTGCCGAAGCGCTCACGCAGAGCGTCCAGTGCCTGAACCTCGTCCTCAGCGGTGACCTCAACCTCGTCAACCTCAACCTCGAGGCCCTCGTAGTTGGGTAGCTCGATTTCGGGGCGGACGGTGACGGTGATGGTCAGCTTGACGTCTGCCTCACGGTTCTCGGTGGAGGGCTGGGACTGAACGTCCAGCTCGGGCTGTGCCAGGGGGGAGAGTTCGTTCTCGCCCAGTGCCTGTGCGTAGTAGTCGTTCAGAGCGTCGTTCAGGGATGCCTCGACGATGTAGTCGAAGCCCGCACGCTGCTCGATGAGCTGCTTGGGCAGCTTACCCTTGCGGAAGCCGGGAACGCTGATCTGGCCCGAGAGGTTCTTGTAGGTGCGGTCCAGGTAGGGCTTGAATTCTGCGAAGGGAACCTCGACCTCAATCTTTGCGAGGGTCGGGTTGAGCTTCTCGACGGCGGTCTTCACGTCCGTGATCTCCTCATATAGTTTCGGTGCGGCACGAATCGTGTGTGCCGCGGTTGCTTAGTGGAAAGAGCGCCACGACCCTGTAGCGTCGCGGCAACCGTTTCACGTCGGGGCGACAGGATTCGAACCTGCGATCTCCTGCTCCCAAAGCAGGCGCGTTAGCCAAGCTACGCCACGCCCCGTGAAACCGACCGTATTGCACACTCGCGTGTTTAACACAGTCAGTGCCCTAGTTTACCTGTTTTCCCGCTAAATGCCCAACACAGCGGCTCATGCACGGTTTATTTCCACTGAGCGCGTACTCCCCTCATAAGGATGCGCAGACCGGCACAAAAAGATGAGACAAACGCCCGCAAGAACACGCAAAAGCTACCACGCAAAACCGCACCAACACGCCTAAGAGTTTGACAGCACAGATGGAACCTCGTTACTATAGTCAAGTTCCATTTCGGGGATGTAGCTTAATGGTAAAGCCTCAGTCTTCCAAACTGATTACGCGGGTTCGATTCCCGTCATCCCCTCCACTTCAAAGGCTCCGGCGCAAGCGCCGGGGCCTTTTGCGTTCCCGGGATGACGGGAATCCCTTCCGCATGCGAATTTGTTTCCTCGCGCGCTCGGAATCCGCACGCTCCAGCTCGTCATCCCCTCCACAAATCCCGCTCAAGGTTGCCGGGAATCGCTTACGTCTAAAAGTTCCGAAAGCTTTCGAAACTTTTAGACTCCAGCCCGTCATCCCCTCGAGAACTATCCTGAACGAATCTGTAGGAATCCCTTCCGCATGCGGGTTTGTTTCCTCGCGCGCTCAGAATCCGCACACTCCAGCCTGCTTATATATACTCCTCAAGCACCTGCTGCGCCGAGACGACCGTGGTGAATTCATCGCGCAACGCCGCAATATTGTAGAGGTGCACCATTTCCGGAGAAAGAAAATCGCCGGCACCATCAGAAAGCGCAAAGGTTACACAGGCATCCTCAACAAGAACCACCTGAAAACCATAATTTGCCGCCATACGCACAGTGGTAGACACACAATGCGGCAGCGTACAACCCATCACCGTGAGCCGATCAATCCCGCGTTCACGCAGATAGGCAAGCAGATTTGTACCAATAAATGCACTATTCACATTTTTTGTAAATACCTTCTCCCCCGCACGAGGCTCAAATCCGCTCTGGAACCTAATATTTTCCTCATCGTAAAAGAAGGAGCTCGAATCCGTTCCCCGATGCTGAACATGGATTATTTCGCGCCCTGAACAGCGGAAATCCTCCATAATCTTCTGCATCTTCTCTTCCGCACCGTCATTATTTCTAGCCGGTAGCTGCGGATGCAGAAAACCCCTCTGAACATCCACCACCAATAGAGCCTCAGCCATTGTTCTTCTCCTCCTGTAGCTACTTCTGGCAGCCGGGGCACCAGTAGAGTTTGCGGCCGGCGATTTCTTCCATGCGGATGGTGGTTCCGCAGCGGCGGCAGGGCTCGCCGTGGTGCATGTACACGTAGTTGGCGTGGTCGGGCCACGCTTCGGTTTCGGGTACGCCGGGGCGGTCTTCGGGTTCGGTGGTGATGATGCGCCCCACGCGCACACCAATGACCAGCAGGTGCTTATTGTCCTCCCAGAGTCGCGTCAGCTCGTCGTCGCTGAGGCTCTTGCCGGGGCGTAGCGGGTCAATTTCCTGGCGGTACAGCGACTCGGCGCGGAAGATATTGCCCACGCCGGAGATTGCCGCCTGATCCATCAGAATCACACCAATCGGGCGGGAGCTCTTACGCGCGGCGCGGTAGAACTGTTCGGGGTCGGCGTCCGGATTGAGCGGGTCGGGGCCGAGCTTGGAGCGGACTGTGCGCACTTCCTCCGGGGTGAGGGTGCGGCAGATAGTCGGGCCCACCAGGTCGGCCCAGCCGTGCTCCGAAACAATACGGCAACGCACCGTACTCTTCGGCTCGGGAGGACCGGCGTAGGGCTCCTCCTCCCCCGCCGCATATTCTTTTTCACCAATCTTGCGGGGCGCGCCAATGCTCGAAGCACCCGTGAACGTCTCGTCCCCACCAAAGGTCCAGTTACCGTAAATACCCAGGTGCACGTTCAGGGTCAGGTCGTTGTCGAAGGTCACGAACAGGTGCTTGCCGTGCGCGTACGCGCCGGTGATGGTGTGACCGTCCAGCAGGGCGGCACCCTCAGCGTAGCGGCCCTGCGGGGAGGAAACCTGCACGCGCTCGCCGGTGAAGACGTCGCTGATTTGGCGGGCGATACGGTGGATGGAGTGGCCTTCGGGCACGGGTTCTCCTCGAAAACTTGTCGGCTAGAATCTGCTAGAAATAGCGCGGATGATATGGAGTACAGGAACGACTGAGGCGCATAGTCTGCACTATGCGCCTCAGATTTTAGAGCTTAGGCAGCGTCAATCTGCTTGCCGGCAATGTCGCCGGTCTGCTCGTACTCAGCCAGCTGACCGATACGGCGTGCGTGACGCTCCTCGTTGGTCCAGGGGGTAGCCAGGAAGACCTTGATGATTTCCAGTGCTTCTTCCTTGCTGTGCTGGCGGCCGCCCACAGCAACGACCTGTGCGTTATTGTGCTCGCGAGCCAGCGCCGCGGTGTCGTGGTTCCACGCCAGAGCCGCGCGGATACCCTCAACCTTGTTCGCAGCCATCTGCTCGCCGTTGCCGCTACCGCCCAGCACAATACCCAGGGAGTCCAAGCCAGCCTCACGGTCACGCTTCACGCCGAGGGCTGCGTTAATGCAGAACGAGGGGTAGTCGTCCAGCGGGTCGTAGTCGGCGGGGCCGTGGTCAATCATCTCGTAGCCCGCAGCGGTGAGGGACTCAATCAGGTAGTGGCTCAGCTCGAGGCCGGCGTGGTCGGTTGCGATGTGTACGCGCATGGGTACTCTCCTGGTGATTTTGTCTTGGTGTGACGTGCGTTCGTGCGTTCGTGGGAGGCGCCGGTTCTCAGTTCTGAGCGCCGTTGCTAGAGTGCGCCGCGCATCCATCAGGTGGGATGCGCCTCCCCGTTTAGGTTTTTTCTGTCTTAACTGTATCGAATTCGCGCTGGTTCGGGTAATGGGAACCCTTCTAGCCCCCCGCCTATACGGTAGACTGTGGGTTATGGCACTTTTTGGTGTCCCGATTCGCCGCGCCCACGTTTGAACATCTCCAGCGCTACGTATGCAGCGTCGCAGGAGCCGCGCACCTCGGGAACCAGCGCACCATGACAGGGCGTGTCACCACGGCACGCTATTCACATCTAAGGAGAGGGAGCTGTATGCCCGGCCTGAACCTAACCCGCAATGAGGCAACCGAACGCGCATCCATTATTAAGCGCGTGCACTCGTACCGTATTGAACTTGACCTTCCGAAGGACAAAGACGTCTTCTCCTCGAAGGTTGAAATCCGCTTTGACGCTCAGGAAGGTGCCTCCACCTTCATTGACGCCATCACCTCCTCGGTCAAGTCCATTAACCTCAACGGCGAAGAGCTGAGCACCGACCTGGCTGACGGCGAGCGCATCCAGCTGCCGAACCTTGCTGCTGAGAACACCCTGATCATTGACGCAGAGATGTTCTACACCAACACCGGTGAGGGTCTGCACCGTTTCGTGGACCCCGCCGACGGCGAAGTGTACCTGTACTCCCAGTTTGAGGTGCCGGACTCCCGCCGCGTATTCCCGGTCTTCGAGCAGCCCGACCTGAAGGCTGAGTTTGAGTTCATCGTGCGCGTGCCCTCGCACTGGGTGGTTGTATCTAACCAGCCCGAGGTGAAGATTGAGGAGAAGGAATGCGGTTGCGGCCGCGCGAAGACCTGGTTCTTCAAGCCGACCCCGCGCATGTCCTCGTACATTACCGCGATTGTCGCTGGTCCCTACGAGAAGGTCACCAGCGAGCTGACCAACTCTGAGGGTCGCGTGATTCCGCTGGGCGTGTATGCTCGTAAGTCCCTCATGCCGTTTGTGGATGCTGAGGACATGTTTGAGCTGACCCGTCAGGGCTTCGAGTTCTACGAGGAGCAGTTCAAGACCCCGTACCCGTTCGAGAAGTACGATCAGCTGTTCGTGCCCGAGTTCAACGCCGGTGCGATGGAGAACGCGGGCTGCGTGACCTACCTGGAGACTTACGTCTTCCGTTCCAAGGTTGCAGAGGCTCTGCGTGAGCGCCGCGCGATTACCGTTCTGCACGAGCTGGCTCACATGTGGTTCGGTGACCTGGTCACCATGAAGTGGTGGAACGACCTGTGGCTGAACGAGTCTTTCGCTGAGTTCATGTCGACCCTGGCTGCTGCGGAGAACACCCGCTACGCCAAGGAAGCGTGGGCTACCTTCGCCGCTTCGGAGAAGACCTGGGCGTACCGTCAGGATCAGCTGTCTTCGACTCACCCGATTGTGGCTGAGATTCGTGACCTTGCCGATGTTCAGGTGAACTTCGACGGCATCACCTACGCTAAGGGTGCTTCGGTGCTGCGTCAGATGGTGGCGTGGGTTGGCCAGGAGAACTTCATGGCCGCTCTGAAGGTGTACTTCGATAAGCACAGCTGG
>CALGXU010000367.1 GCA_937935205.1 uncultured Rothia sp. | reverse complement strand
GTGTAACAAACTACCTGAAACTTAGAGACTTCGAATGCCCTGGTGGGGGAGCGCCCGCCCTGTTGTTTGCTTGCGATATGTGCGTGGTCTCGGCATGTAGCGGCGGTGGTTAAAAGGCTTGTAGGGCGCTAAATTTTGGTCCACCCCCTTCCAAAATTGAGTCAAGTAGACTAAACTTTTATATAGAGCATTAAGACAAGAACGTGGTGCCCTGCTAGCCGTCCCGTAACCGAGGAGGGCGGCGCATCACCGCGAGAGGAGAAAACACACATGGCAAGTGAAAACTGGATAACTGACGACTTCTACAAGGCACTGGGCGTTAGCGAAGACGCAAGCGAAAGCGACATCAAAAAGGCGTACCGCAAGCTCTCCCGCAAGTACCACCCGGATTTGAACCCCGGCGATGCCGCAGCAGAGAAGAAGTTCAAGGAAATCTCCGAGGCCTACGACGTGCTCTCCGACAAGAAGCAGCGCGAGGAGTACGACCAGATTCGCCGCTACGGCGCATCGGGCATGGGCGGCTTCGGCGGCGGCAGCTACACCGGCTACCCCGGCGCGGACGCATTCGGCGGATTCCGCGGCGGCACCAGCGCCAATATCAACATTGATGACCTGCTCGGCGGCCTGTTCGGCGGAAGCACCGGCGGCAGCCGCCGTCGCTCCGCAGGCTTCACCAGCGCCGACTTCGGCGGCATGGGAGGCGGCGGCTTCGGCGGCGCACAGCATGCGGCACCCGAAGAAAGCACCACCAGCACCCGCATCAGCCTCGCCCAGGCATACACCGGCGCGACCGTGACCGTGTTCCTGCCGGACGGCTCCCACACCGAGGCACGCATCCCCGCAGGCATTAAGGACGGTCAGAAGGTCCGCCTGCGCGGCAAGGGCCTGCGTGGCGGCGACCTGAAGGTCACCGTGCGCGTTTCCGATGACTCCGTGTACTCCCGTGAGGGCAACAACCTGGTTATGCGCGCACCCGTGACCCTCGCCGAGGCTGTTGACGGCGCAGTGATTGAGGTGCCCCTGCCCGACGCATCCACCGTGAAGCTGCGCCTGGCACCCGGCCAGGTCGGCCGCCGACTGCGCGCCAAGGGCCGCGGCTTCAAGGCTAAGGGCGGCGACGGCGACCTGCTGGTCATCCCCGAAATCGTACTGCCCACCGAGCTGAGCGCAGAGGCGCAGGAAGCATTCGATAAGTTCGTAAA
This sequence comes from uncultured Rothia sp., assembly GCA_937935205.1. GTDB lineage: Bacteria > Actinomycetota > Actinomycetes > Actinomycetales > Micrococcaceae > Rothia. The sequence continues at coordinate 539 of CALGXU010000367.1, read as the reverse complement.
ACTGGCTCCGCAGGAGAACCCGCGTAAGGATCTGTTGAAGAAAGCGAAGTAAACCATGGCATCTCGAGAATCATCATCTAAGTCCCGTCGTAGCGAGCCGCTGCACAGCGTGGACCGCCCGGTTTTCGTGATTTCTGTGGCGGCTGAGCTGGCGGGCATGCACCCGCAGACCCTGCGCCAGTACGACCGTATCGGCCTGGTCCAGCCTTCGCGTGCGCCCGGTAAGGCGCGCCGCTATTCGCAGCGTGACGTGAACCGTCTGCAGCAGATTCAGCAGCTCTCGCAGGAGGGCGTCTCCCTGGAAGGTATTCGCCGCATCATTGAGCTGCAGTCCCTCGTGGAGGAGCAGCAGGAGCAGATCGCGGACTTGCAGCGTCAGGTTGAGGACGCGAAGGTGAAGATGGGCATGTCGGAGCGCGTGTTCGCTGCCGGTACCAGCGGCGATGTGGTGCATATTGCCCGCGGTACCCGCCCGGCGCCTCGTCAGCGTTCTTCGGCGGTGGTGCTCTACCGCAAGTCGCGCTAACCGGCTACGGCGG
>CALGXU010000366.1 GCA_937935205.1 uncultured Rothia sp. | reverse complement strand
AAGAAACGGGGAGCACCCGCCGCAGGGGACGGTACCGGCATGTTCAAGCGAGGCGCAGGAGCCTGCTGAGGCGCAGGGCTGGGTGCAGGCTGAGCCGGCTGGGCTGCAGGCTTCGTAATGCGGGTCGGCAAAGAAGACTCACGCGGCGGACGCACCGGCGCATAGTTAGTAGCACCGCGCAGAGACGACGGGGACGCCGGAGCCTCCGGCACAGAGAACGGCTCGAAGGTCGCAACAACCTCAAACTCGCCCTCAGAGAGAGAATCAAGAACGTTGAACGTCACGCGAACCGCACCGATCAGGGTGTAACCCTGCGCGCGGGCGTGCGAAATCGCCAAATCGCACAGCTCAACAGCGAACGGGTTGCCCCACTCGCGCACGCGAGGGAAATCAACCGGCGCAAAACGGAGAGTATAGACATTAGGAGCCATAGTGCGGCCACTGCCGTCCACGTAGGACTCGTCATCCATCATGATGCGGACGCGGTTAGCGACATCCGCCTTCGCAAAGGTGCCGAAGCCCTTGGAAAGGCCGACAGTGCGACCGATGCCTTGCTCCAGCTTGCCCAGCTTGTCGAAAAACTTCATGCCGCCTCCTTCTCAACGACCATTCCGAGCAACAGACCGCGCAAACGGTCTTTATCCGAAAGGCTCAGTTTAACGAGCGTGTCTGTGCGTTAGCTGTGTGTCCTGTAAATGAACACACCCGATTCTATTTTAGGTGATGCACTCGCCATCGCTCTGGAACCCCGTCATTTAGCGGGGAATTGGTTATGGATATGAAAAAATCCCCGGTTCTTTCGAACCGGGGATCGTTGGTGCGCGAGGGGGGAGTTGAACCCCCACGCCCTCACGGGCACACGGACCTGAACCGTGCGCGTCTGCCTATTCCGCCACTCGCGCATGTGTCTTACGGTGTATCACCGCAGGCAACACATAAAACTATACGGACTGCATGCGGTGCTGTCCAATCGAGAAGGTGTGACCTTCGTTACTTGCCTTGTTGCTTGGAGGTTGTGGAGGGGTCAGCAAGAGTCTCCGAGGCACTATGAGGCACTATCGGACACTCCGCTGGCAGTAGCCGTATCAGATACAGTCGCATCGGACGGGGCCGCGGAATCCTGCACCATACGCTCGTGCTCAGCACGTTCCCGATCAATACGTTCCAAACGCGCACGCAACAACCACGTCACCGGACCCACATACGGCAGGCACAACACCAGCAGAAGCCACTTCAACTTCTGCACCTCAGAAAAATACGGATTCCGATGAATCGTCACCAAGCACAGCAGCGCCAACGCAATACCAGCCAGAAACACGACCGTGACCACCAGCTCCAGTACAGCATTCCAATCCATAAGCCCTCCTAAATATCCTCCCTAAGCATACAGACCCCGCAGAACACACAGACTTCAGGAAGCCCCTCACAGACGCCTCAGGTACGTAAAAGGGCCCGCCCCGCACACAGCAGGACGGACCCTCTATAAAGCCTATACAAGACTTAGAAACTAGCGGCTAGCCTTCTTAGCCTTCTTAGCGGCACGACGCTCAGCAGCCTTCGCATCATACTCAGCCCAGAACTCACGGGTAGTCACCGCATCGGTACCATCCCACGCCGCAAGATTCTTCAACTCAGGCATATCCGAAGCCTTGAAAATCGGCTCCAAACCAGCCTTACGCTGAGCCTCATAGTTCTTCAACACCGCAACAACCTGCGGAGTCATCAACAGAACCGCCGTCAAGTTCACAATCACCATGCCGGCATTCAGCATATCCGCGGTAGTCCACACCAGATCCAGCGAAGAAATCGCGCCGAAGAACACGAACACCAGAACCAGCACACGGAAAATATTCATCGGCAGCTTACGCTCAGTCACGAAACGCATGTTCGACTCGCCGTAGTAGTAGTTACCAATCACAGTCGAGAACGCAAACATGAAAATAGCGATCGTCAGGAAGTGAACCGCCCAATCGCCCAGCTGCATAGCCAGCGCCGACTGAGTCAGCGACGCACCACGAGAACGATCACCGTAGGTCGGGTTCGACAGCAGAACAATAAACGCGGTCACAGTACACGCCATCATCGTGTCAAAGTAAACACCCAGAGTCTGCACGTAACCCTGCTTAGCCGGGTGAGAAATCGTTGCGGTCGCACCAGCGTTCGGAGCAGTACCCATACCCGCCTCGTTAGTCAGCAGGCCACGCTTCATACCCCAAATCACGGCACCCATGGTACCGCCGGTCACAAACTCCTTAATACCGAAAGCACCCTGGAAAATCATCAGCAGCATATTCGGAACCTCAGAAATGTTCAGCAGAACAACCAGCAGACCCAGTAGCAGATACAGCACCGCCATAATCGGCACCAGCCACTCAGTCACCGAAGAAATCGCGCGAATACCACCGAAAATAATAGCTGCAGTCAGCGCCACCATAATCAGACCAATAGTGATGCGGAAGCCCATCGAGTTAGTGCCCGAAACATCAATGTTGAACGAGTTCGCCGCAGCATCCACCACCGCGTTCGTCTGAACCGCCACAAACACAAACGCGTAAGTGATCACAATGAACGCAACGAAGATGTAACCCATCCACGGAGCGTTCAGACCGCGCTTCATGTAGTACGCCGGGCCACCGATGTAAGAATCCTTACCGCGCTCCTTGTACAGCTGACCCAGAAGGGACTCCGCAAAAGCAGAAGCCGCACCAACAGCAGCAATAACCCACATCCAGAACACCGCACCCGGGCCGCCCATAGCAATAGCCAAAGCAACACCCGCAACAGTACCGGTACCCACACGAGAAGCCGCCGAAACAGTAAACGCACGGAACGAAGAAATGCTCTTCTTACCGTCAGCCTCACGAGCAACCGGGTCACCCAGGACACGGACCATTTCCTTAATGGAACGCCACTGCACACCGCGAGTACGAATCGTAATGTACAGACCAGCCGCAATCAGAGCGTAGTAGAGGAAATTACTCCACATCCAGTTCTGCACAGCATCCACGGAAGAAGTCAGTCCCGCAGTCTGCGTATTAATGTCCCCGATGATATTCAGAAGAAAATCCACTCGGCACTCCAATCTTGAAAGCAAAAAGCCCGCACGCTCAAACCTGGAAGACGGACAGCGTGTGGGCTACATTGCTGGGTGATGCGGACTCACGCCGCGTAACGGAGGGATATATGCTCCGTATGATTAGTCACCCCATTGTGTCGGGTGCAACCCCCGCTAGGCAACTTAAAAAAGGGGCCCAATCCAAAATGTAACGAATACTTAATATATGGGCAGAGTAAATATAGGCTCAGTACGGGTTCCACCAATACGGGCGAGGTAGGCGCGAAAAGCCCGGCACAAGGCACAAAACCTCGCACCGGGCTGAGCGAACAAGTGGGGGCATCGGGTTGGGTTATGAACGTTCAGGCTTCACAAACGGGAACGACAACACCCCACGAATCTGCGTCTGAGCCAACAGCATCACCAAACGGTCCACACCCAGACCCAAACCACCCGTCGGCGGCATACCCGTCTCCAAGGCGTAAAGGAAATCCTCATCCACTTCCATCGCCTCCAGATCACCCGAAGCCGCCTTCAACGACTGCTCCGTCAAACGCTCACGCTGCACCAGCGGGTCCGCCAGCTCTGAGTAGGCGCAACCCATCTCCATACCGTTAATCACCAAATCCCAACGCTCCGCCAACCCCGGAACACTACGATGCGGCGCCGCAAGCGGACTCGTCTCCGCAGGGAAATCCGTATAGAACGTCGGCTCCACCGTATGCGCCTCAACCAGCTCACCATACAGCTCTTCAACAATCGCGCCCGGGCCCATACCCTCATGAACACGCACACCGTGCTGCTGCGCCAGAGCCAGCAGCTCCTCAAAATCCGTCTGCACATCCACGCGGCGACCCAGCGCCTCCGACAGGGCATCACACACCGACACCACACGCCACGGACCCGACACATTAGACACCGTGCGCTCACTCGACGCCTTATGCCCCAGCGGCAAAGACACCGAACCAAACGCTGCCCGGGCGGCATCCTTAATTAGGCGCTCCGTCAACTCGCGCATCTGCACATAATCCGCATACGGACGATACGCCTCAAGCACCGTAAACTCCGGGTTATGGGTTGCATCAGCACCCTCATTACGGAAATCACGACCCAGCTCATACACCGGACCGCTACCGCCCACCACCAGACGCTTCAGGTACAGCTCCGGCGCAATACGCAGCGTCAAATCCTCGCCGTACGCATTGATATACGTGCGGAACGGACGCGCGCTCGCGCCACCGTGCACCGTATGCAGAATCGGGGTCTCCACCTCAAGGAAACCCTCCGCATCCAGGCGGGCACGCAACGCCTTAATGACCGCGGTGCGCAGACGCAGATTCTGCATCTGATCCGGATGCACCAATAGGTCCGTGGAACGGCGACGCAGGCGCGCCTCCGGATCAGTAAAGGAGTCGAAGGGGATGGGGTGCAGGCTCTTCGACGCCATATGCCAGGTGGAGGCAATCAGCGAGCGGGTGCCGTTATGGCTCGCCCCATAGGTGCCCTGCACGGTGATGATGTCACCGGTATCCAAGTTGCGGGAGGCGAGGCTCAGCGGGCGCTCGCCCACCAGGCTGCGTTCCATGACGACCTGCAGGGTTTTGCCACCTTCAGTAAGAGTCACAAAGAGGACTCCACCGTGGTTGCGAAGCGCGCGAACACGCCCCGAAACCATGAATTCTGAATCTAGAATATTTTTAGAAGAGAATATACGCAGAGCATCCTTGACACCCAGCACAGAGACGCCATGACTA
>CALGXU010000365.1 GCA_937935205.1 uncultured Rothia sp. | reverse complement strand
AGGGCTTCAACAGCTTTGTGAAGGAACGAATGAAGGAACAGGGTAAATAGAGCGACGGGTGAGGCTTCCCACTAAGATGTGCCCCTGCAGGGGTTTGAGTCGGGAGCCTTCCCGGCACCCTAACCGTCTATTTGTGACCTGGATTATGAAAAAAATCGCGGATTTTTTCACTATTTCCTGAAAATCAGAGGGGATAGTGAAAAAATTGGCGATTTTTTACACTATTTTTCTTGCTGCCCACCCGGTGTAGTCCTCGCCCTTAACTCCGTGACTCGGTAAAAATCCCATGTATCGGTTCTGTGGCTGTGGAAGAATTTATTTTCAAAATATTCTTAGGTACTTCAAAATACCCCCTTATCTTGTCAGGGGTATCCCCTATGGTCGTTATAAGAGATTTCCAAACAGCTTATCTCTATAGCTCGTAGAAGAGGAGGAAAGGCTATGGCTGAGAAAACCAGCACCGACGCTGACACTATGAACCGCGCCTACAAATTCCGCCTCGACCCCACCCAGGCACAGGCATCTGCTCTGGCGCAATGCGCAGGCGCAGCACGCTACGCCTACAACCTTCTCACCGCCCACAATCTTGATGTCTCCCGCGCCCGAGCAGACTACTGGCATGCCCGCATTGACGCAGGCGACGATGAGGCCACGGTTAAGGCCGAGCTTAAGACTTTAGCCAAAAGCGACGTATCGTATAAGTCCATTGGTTATGCGGCATACGGAACTCAGTATCTGACCCCTGAAATTAATCGCCACCGCGCTGTAAGTAAGGCGATTGAGTCTGGCGCCGACCCTGCAACCGTATGGCCCGAGACTGAACGATCCTCCGAACCGTGGATGCACACTATCCCCCGCCGAGTCCTCGTCTCAGGACTACAATCTGCCGACAAGGCCTGGAAAAATTTCTTTGACTCCCGTACCGGTGCTCGTGCTGGCCGACTCGTCGGCACGCCCCGCTTCAAGCGCAAGGGCGTTAGCTGTGACTCCTTCACCATCCCTGCCCCGGAGACTATCGGTGCCTACGGCACCGCATACCTACGCGGAGAGCCTGAATACGTACGCCGTAAGGCACAGCTGAAGCGCCGCGGCATCAAGACTGCCCCGACCATTGAGGACTACCGCCACGTACGCCTTTCGCACCTGGGCGTTATCCGCACTCACAACACCACAAAGCCGCTAGTGAAGGCTGTGCGTGCTGGTGCTCAAATTCGTTCCTACACTGTCTCTCGTGCCGCTGACCGGTGGTATGTCTCCATCCTCGTGGAGCTCACCCGCCCGTCTGCCACCCCTACCCGTGCTCAGCGTTCCGCTGGCGCCGTCGGTGTAGACCTGGGCGTGCGCTACCTCGCCGCGCTCTCTGACGAGCAGGCACCGCAGCGCTTCGCACGGTACCCCTCCTTGGAGTTCACCGGTGACGGTGCTCCTACCCTGGCTAACCCCCGCTGGGCTCGTGCCGCTGAGAAGCGTCTGGTGCGTCTGCAGCGTGCTCTCTCGCGCGCACAGAAGGGCTCTAAGCGCCGTGCCCGTATTGTGCAGCAGATTGCACGGCACCACCACTTGGTAGCCTTGCGCCGTGAATCGGGGTTGCATCAGGTTTCTAAGCGCCTGAGCACCGGGTACACCCTCATCGGGCTTGAGGACTTGGCTGTGGCGGGTATGACTGCCTCAGCTGCCGGTACCGTTGAGGCACCGGGCAAGAATGTGCGCCAGAAGGCCGGGCTGAACCGGTCCATTTTGGATGCCGCTTTTAGTACGCTGCGCCGTCAGCTGGAATACAAGGCCAGCTGGTACGGCTCACAGGTACAGATTATTGACCGCTTCTTTGCATCCTCTCAGACGTGTAGCGCCTGCGGAGCACGAGCGAAAACCAAGCTCGGACTTCACGTGCGTGTCTTTGAGTGCTCGGCCTGTGGTGTGCGGATTGATCGTGACGTGAATGCGGCACGTAATATTCGTGCGGAGGCTGTGCGGATGTATGAGGCGCAACTCGCCCCCGGCACGGGGGAGAGTCTAAACGGACGCGGAGTCGCTGGCTCTGATGCTGCTGGTTCGGTGGTGTTGGGGGATGTGGCGTTGGATGCGTCAAGGCCAGCCGCCACTGGCGGCGGGTCACCGTAGACGAGTACTCGTCTACGGTGAGGTGTTCCCTGTATGCGCGGGGATGAGCCCAAGGACTCAACCCCAACCCCCACAAACGCCCCATTTTCCCCGTATGTTCGGGGATGAGCCCAATCAAGGTTAGAGCGCGAGTGAAGGACAATCGTTATCCCCGTATGCGCGGGGATGAACCGGTCCGTAGCTTCGGCCAGAATCCACCAGCATAGTGTTCCCTGCATCCGCGGGGATGAGCCTCAGGCACACCCATTCCGTGAAGGTAACGGTCAGTGTTCCCCGCATGAGCGGGGATAAATAGAGAGGTGCCGGGCTACGTGCTCTTCATTCTGCGTGCTTGCAGAAATGAACTGGCATGTGCCCGGCTGCTAATCCTCCGGCGGCTTCTGACACCCCACCAAACCTGCACCTCCTGCCCCGATACTGCCCCCAGTAAAAACCCCCGTTAAAAACACTGCCGGGGCCGTCTCGCACGCAGGCTCGAAAAGTGCGAGAATGGAGCAGAAAAGAAAACTACGAAAGAAGATACTTTCATGCTTATTCTCGTTGTGAACGCCGGTTCTTCCTCCCTGAAGTACCAGGTGCGTGACACCTCCCTGCCCGAGGCAGAGCAGATGCTGACCTCCGGTCTCGTCGAAAACATCGGCACCGACGTGCCCAACCACGAGGTCGCATTCGACATCATGTCCGAGAAGCTGGAGCCCGTCCTGCACGGCCGCGAGCTGCAGGCAGTCGGCCACCGCGTGGTGCAGGGTGCAGAGAAGTTCACCCACCCCACCCTGCTCACCGAGGAAGTTGTCCAGCAGATCGACGACCTCTCCCCGCTGGCACCGCTGCACAACCCCGCACACGCTCAGGGTATGCGCGCCGCAATGCACAAGTGGCCCTCCCTGCCGCAGGTTGCCATCTTCGACACCGCGTTCCACTCCACCATGCCCGAAGAAGCATGGCGCTACGCGATCCCCTACGACCTGGCTGACAAGTACAGCATCCGCCGCTACGGCTTCCACGGCACCAGCCACGAGTACGTCTCCCACGTTGCAGCCGACATGCTCGGCATCGCCCGCGACAAGTTCAACGGCATCGTGGCACACCTCGGTAACGGCGCATCCGTGACCGCAGTGAAGGACGGCAAGTCCGTCGACACCTCCATGGGCTACACCCCGCTGGCCGGCCTGATCATGGGTACCCGCTCCGGCGACATTGATCCCTCGGCACTGACCACCATCCTGTCTCGTGAAGGCATTGACGGCGAACGCCTGGACACCATCCTGAACAAGGAGTCCGGTCTGCTCGCACTGGCTGGCTCCAACGACATGCGTAAGGTCGTTGAGGCTGCACAGGGCGGCGACGAGCGTGCACAGCTCGCACTGGACATGACCTCCTACCGCCTGATGAAGTACATCGGCGGCTACAACCTGGTCGTTGGCGGCGCGCAGGCACTGATCTTCACCGCAGGTATCGGTGAGAACTCCGGCGACTTCCGCAAGCTGGTCCTGGACCGCCTCGGCGCACTGGGCATCAAGTACAACGAGGAAGAGAACGCTAAGCGTTCCCCCGAGCCCCGCGTGATTTCCACCGAGGATTCCGCTATCAAGGTGCTGGTCATCCCCACCAACGAGGAGAAGGCTATCGCTGAGGCTACCGAGGAACTCGTCAAGAGCCTCTAAACCCTACGCACCCCGCCGTGTAGGCGGCTCAGCGTAAAGTAATCCGCCGTGGCACCCGTTCCGTATGGGTGCTGCGGCGGATTTCTTATGCCCGCAAGGCGGTGCGCCGCTACACTGTACACCCCGGCCCTGCGCTCCCCAACACCGAGCATTCCGGCGCTGTGCGCCCCAGCACCGTGGCGTACTGTAGCGTCGCGAATGGGCATTCTATGAGAAAAAGCGCATTCACATTCACTAGTAAGTGCCCAAAAACGATAGAGTGGAA
>CALGXU010000364.1 GCA_937935205.1 uncultured Rothia sp. | reverse complement strand
ATCAGGATGTGCTTGATTCGCTCAATCATGGGCTTGAGGAAGCTTCGGGCGTACTTTTCGTCGCTACAGGTGGTTGCAACGAAGCTGAGCCCGGAGAACACGGCAACGATCATGGACACCTTGATGACGACGGCGTTGATGTTGGTGTCTACGCCGAGGATTTTGAGGTGTTCGGGTTTGACGGTCATCCAGGATTCGATGGTGGTGTCGCTAATGGCGATGGATGCGAATCCCATGAAGAATCCAAAGACGAGCAGCATGAAGAGGGTCGCCTGAATAATCTGCCCAATCATGGGGATGATGATGAGGTTGCTCCAGGGCGCGATTTTGAGGGGTCGGTGTTCGAGGATTTCCTTCTCTTCGACCCAGTCTTGTGCGGTGTTCCAGATTCCGCCTTCGAGGACTGCGGCATGCTCATAGTTGCTGTCGGTAAAGCGTGCGATGTCATCGCCTCTGGAGTGTCCCAGCAGGCGCGCAGTGCGTTCTAGGGAAGTTGTGACGACCACGAACACGGCGAGTAGCCCCATGAGGCCCAGAACCGCCCAGGTGCGCGGGAAGCTGAGTCCGTTGGCGAGCTTCCAGAGGTCTGCGTTCACGAAGATGAAGAGCACGGACACCATGAGTACGGGCAGTACTTTCGCGATCATGGGCGGCAGGGAGGCGAGCTGGTGGATGGCGTGCTTGAGTGACCAGCCGAGTACGGTATCTGCGCCCAGGAAGATGGCGAGGTAGATTCCGATAACGATGAGCGGGAAGACTTGGCCACCGTCGTAGACGAAGTCGAGGCCGTCGAGGCTGCTGGATTCGAAGACACCGGTGGTGAAGAGCATGCCGGCTAAAAGTACGGTAAGAATACCCGTGGTGATTTGAACCCACTGCGGGGTGCGGACCATCAGCAGGTGGGCAAGAGTAATAATCACGCCAGAGACTATTGGCAGCACGAGGAAGATGCCACCGAGCACGAGCATGGGTAGCACTTCATCGCTGAGTGCAGTGTTTGTGGTGAGGGTTTTGACGTAGTCCGGGAGGGAGCCGTTTGCGTCTTCAACTACGAGAATGAGGATATCGCGCAGGAAGATGTAGCAGATATGCATGATGCTCGCCCACAGGATCCAGGGTACGGAGCGTGGGAACGCATCGAGAGCACGTTGACGTGCGGGAATGATGAGGGGCGCACCCTGTTTACGGAACCAGATATTGCTCTGCTTCAGCATGTCAGCCTTGCTATAGTGCAGGGGTTCTTCTCCCGATGCAGAGGTCTTCTTGTGAAGGAGCGCCCATCGAGGGCGTGCAGGGCTCTGCTGTGGGATGTTCTGGTCCTGTGTGCTCATGACATACCACTCTACAGGGTTGAGACCCCTCTCTTACCCGCGAGCCCCTATAGTTCTTCCTTCTGGAGTTCGGCTCCAATGAAGCGGCTGTAGGCGCCCATAAGTAGCGCAGCGGCTTCGTCGTGTCTCGTGTAGATACCCAGTTCTTCGTCTTCATGACCCGTGTAGGTGCCGCTACTGATTTCAAGCAGGGATAGCGGTCCTTCTGCAGTCTCCGGGGCTAGAGCATCCAGGATGAAGCTCAGGCTTTCTTCTGATTCTTCAGTTACGCCCAGGAGTCGCCCCAGGTGTGTACCCGGGTAGGGTGCGATGGTGAGGACGTCTTCGTTCTCGCATTGGATAATGCGTGCTGCAGGAATGATATCTCCGTCTGCGGTCTCTTCGAGCAGTAGCTCGGTGGAGAGGTCGATATGGCTTTCCTCGCTCTGTAGGAGCTGCCTGGGCCACCAGAGGTGAATGTATTC
>CALGXU010000363.1 GCA_937935205.1 uncultured Rothia sp. | reverse complement strand
GTTCGGAGGAGACGCCGGTACCTGCGGCTACGTCCAGCACTTTCTGGCCGGGGTGCGCGTCGACGGCTACGACTGCCTGCTTGCGCCAGTAGATGTGCTGGCCAAGGGAGAGGATGCCGTTCATGAGGTCGTAGCGTTCGGCTACGGTATCGAACATGGCGGCGATGTCGCCAGTTTTCTTGTCTAGGGTTGCGCGGGTTGCGCGGGTGTTCTTCTCTGCGTTCACGCTCTCAATTGTGGCATGGAGGTTACCAGATTCGATAGTTGGGTAAACCGTAGTAGTGTCGCACGGTGCGCTAAGGTGCGTTCTGGAGTTGTTTTCGAGCCGCCAATACGGTGTTTTATTCAATTTTTGGGGTGAATTTTATTCATATTCAGCAAAAATTTATGAATATTTATGTAAATACTTGCATTTTTTAACATGGGGGCGCACAATAGACCACAGATTTCATAGAACACACCTCACACAGGAGCACCTCATGAACACCGCAACCCTCAAAAAGGCTTCCCTCAAGCCCCTCGCACTACTGGCAGTGCTACCCCTGGCACTGACCGGCTGCGTCTCCACCGCCAACGAGAACTCCGACCCCAACGGCGAGGTCAGCCTCGTCAAGTCCGGCACCCTCAGCGTCTGCACCAACACCCCCTACAAGCCCTTCGAATACGAAGAAAACGGCACCATCGTCGGCCTGGATGCAGACATCGCCAACGCTATTGCCGCTGACCTGGGCGTGAAGGCTCAGCTGACCTCCATCAGCTTCGAGGGCCTGGATTCCGGTACCGGCCTTGCCACCGGTCAGTGCGATATCGCCCTGGCGGGTATCGGCGTGACCGATGAACGGAAGAGCAAGATGGAATTCACCACCGTCTACTTCGACGACAACCTGGCAATCCTGGTTCCCAAGGGCTCTTCCATCACCTCCGCCGCGGACCTGAAGGGTGTGGCCGTCGGTGCACAGCAGGCAACCAGCGGTGAAACCTACGCCAAGGAAAACGGTGCAGAGGTCATCCAGTACGAAGACACCTCCCTCATGTTCTCCGCTCTGAAGACCGGTCAGGTCAAGGCAGTCGCAGCGAACCTCTCCGTGGTTTCCGAGGCGCTGACCAACGACCCGAACTCCTTCAAGATCGCCTACCAGGATTCTGAGAACACCGAGCAGATTGCCGCAGCAGTTTCTTCCAACAACAAGGCACTGCTGACCAAGGCTAACGCCACCATCGACAAGCTCAAGGCAAACGGCGAGCTCGACAAGATGAAGGCCAAGTGGGTTGGTGCCACTTCCTCCACCTCCGCGAGCGCCTCTTCCTCCGCTTCCTAAGCGTCTAGCCGGCTAGCCTCTCCCCCAATTCAGGAGTACCCTTATTACTTTTGGGTTGGGGGATTCTCCGGCCTCTACCCTTGTGAGCGTATAAAACGCTCTTGACCGAACAGCACACGGATAAGAAAGCGCATGTCCTCTAAACTCTCACCCCGCCAGAAGCAGAAGCTCTTCCGCTACGCACAGTACGCCCTTCTGGCAGTTATCGCCCTGGCAGCCATTCTTCTGGCTGACTGGAAGACCCTCAGCCAGCAGGTATTCAACCTGGACGTTGCGGCGCAGCAGTTCCCCGACGTCATCACCGTGGCGTTGAAGAACACCCTGCTGTACACCTCCCTAGGCTTCGCTGTGGGCCTCTCCGGCGGTCTGCTGCTGGCGCTGATGCGTATTTCCTCCATCGCTCCCTACCGTTGGATTGCGACCCTGTACGTGGAGCTTTTCCGCGGTATCCCGGCGCTGCTGGTCTTCTTCGCGTTCGGTTACGGTATTCCCCTGGCGTTCAAGATCCGCTTCGTGGATAACCTGATTCCGGTGACCCTGTCCCTGGGTATGGTTTCGGCAGCCTACATTAGTGAGGTTCTGCGTGCGGGCCTGCAGGCGATCCCGAAGGGCCAGATGGAGGCGGCACGCTCCTTGGGTATGTCCCACACTCGCGCGATGATTTCAATCATTATTCCCCAGGCCTTCCGCGTGGTTCTGCCCCCGCTGACCAACGAGGTTATCCTGCTGACCAAGGACTCCTCCCTCGTGTACCTGCTGGGTGTGACGGTTTCTCAGTACGAGCTGGCGAAGTTCGGTCGTGAGGGCCTGACCGCCGCTAACGCGGGCCTGACTCCCCTGGTGGTTGCGGGTCTGTGCTACCTGATTATCACTGTTCCGCTGGGCCAGCTCTCCGCATACTTTGAGCGCCGCACCCAGCTTGCGGGCCGCAAGTAAGCGCAACGACAGATACGGATTACGGAAGATACTATGACTGCTTCAACTTCATCCATGGCCGCCTCCTCGGTGCGCATTTCTAACCTGCACAAGTCCTACGGCAAGGTTCAGGTTCTCAAGGGCATTGACATGCAGGTCGAGCCGGGCGAGGTCGTGTGCCTTATCGGCCCTTCGGGTTCCGGTAAGTCCACCCTGCTGCGTTGTGTGAACCTACTGGAGGAACCGAACGACGGCACCATCATGGTGGGCGATACCGAGGTCACCGACCCGGACGTAGACATTAACCGCGTGCGTACCCACATGGGTATGGTGTTCCAGCAGTTCAACCTGTTCGGTCACCTGAACATTCTGGATAACTGCACGATCGCTCAGATTAAGGTTCTGGGCCGTTCCAAGGCGGAGGCGGAGGCGGTTGCCCGCGAGCAACTCGCCAAGGTTGGACTGGAAGGCAAGGAAGACCGCTTCCCGGCCCAGCTGTCCGGTGGTCAGCAGCAGCGTGTGGCTATTGCGCGTGCACTGTCCATGCACCCGGATCTGATGCTTTTCGATGAGCCGACCAGCGCGCTCGACCCGGAAATGGTCGGCGAGGTTCTGAGCATTATGCGCAACCTTGCTGACGAGGGTATGACCATGATTGTGGTGACTCACGAGATGGCGTTCGCCCGCGAGGTCGCCGATAAGGTCGTCTTCATGGCCGATGGCGTGGTCGTGGAGGAGGGCCCCGCCGATCAGGTGATCGGCAACCCCCAGCACAAACGTACTCAGGCTTTCTTGGCGCGCGTGCTCGATCCGACCCACGCCGTAGTAGACTAGTACTAGCTCTTGAAAAACGTAGCGGGCGGTGCTGTACGAAACATTCTGTTTCGCGCAGCACCGCCCGCTTTTTAATGCTCTAGTTCGCGGCTACTTCGGCCCTAGACCTCTTCGACGTCAATATTGACCTTGGGTTCGGGGTGCGCTTCACCGGTCAGCATGGTCACCAGCAGGGTGGAGTCCTTCACAGCGCGCAGGGAGTGCAGCAGCTTGGCGGTCACGTGAATCGGCTTGCCGGGCACCAGGGTAATATCGCGGTCCTTCACGTGGAAGATGACCTCGCCCTTGAGCACCTGCACGAAGATGGGGTGCACGCTGTGGTGCTCGTGCCAGGACTGGCCCGCAGCCAGTTCCATGAGGGTCAGGTTGCCGCCGTCGGCATCAACGATCTTGCGAGCCTGGGGCTTATCGTCAAAGGGGGTCAGCACTTCGGTGAGCTGGGGGAATACGAGGACGCGGCCTTCATGGGTACCTGCCATGGTACGCACCTTTCTTGTCAGGGGTGAGCGAAAGGGGGCGCGCACCCCCTCCCTATTATTGGTATTAAAAATACTAAATTTCTTATATTGTATTCCCCTCCCCACAGCGGGACAATGCTTCAGCTCACATCGAGCTGCAACACCCCGAGCAGGGAGGGGAACAACATTATTTACTGGTAACTCCAGACCTTCGAATAGGCGGAGCGATTACTATTCCGCGGGCGCAACAGGTTCACCATCAACGCGGTCGTACCAAAGCTCACCCCAATAATCATGCAGGTCGCCGCAGTAAACGCACCACCGGGAATCGGCGCAAAAATCGCAATCAGGTACAGGATGACCGCGCAGAACGACAGGAACAGCGTCGCAATCGTCATCAACGGCACCAGCACCAAACCGCCACGCGCCGGCACCGCAAAATCTGCCGGACGCACATAACGCAGCACGCCCATACCCACAACCGTCCAGATGGCGGTGACCAGGATAGCGGTCACCACATCCGCCGGGCGGTGCCAACCATTAATAATCGTGGAGGCACCCGTCAGGCAGGTTGCCAACGCCGCGCAGAGAGCCACCGTGGGTCGCAAGAAACGAGGCGCCGCCAAAAAGAGCGCCGCGCCAG